>DASRFG010000024.1 GCA_035651655.1 Terriglobales bacterium | reverse complement strand
GATGGGCAAGATATCCCGCTGCACACCCTCGCGGGAAACGTCGGGACCATGGCCGCTTTCCCGGCCGGCAATCTTGTCGATCTCATCGAGAAATATGATTCCTGAGTTTTCGACCCGATCGATTGCCACGCGGGTGACCTGGTCCATGTCAATCAGGCGCTGCTCTTCCTCTTGGATCAGGTATTCGAAGGCCTCGCTGACCTTCATCTTCCGCTTCTTGGTGCGCTGGCCAAAGATGTTGGGCAGCATGTCCTTCACATTGATGTCCATCTCCTCGACGCCCTGATTGGACACAATCTCGAAGGCGGGAAAAGATTTTTCCCGGACCTCGAGCTCTACCAGGCGCTCATCCAGCTTGCCCTCGCGCAGTTGCTGCCTCAATTTCTCGCGTGTGCGCGACGCCGATTCGGCGAGCGATCCCGAGTTTGCTTCCAGCACGACGCCGCCTCCGCCGTCGCCGGCGCGCCCGGCAGTCGGAGGCAGTAGCAAGTCAAGGACACGCTCCTCCGCGTTCATCTCGGCCTTATCGGCAACGTCTTCCAGCTTTTCTTCGCGGACCATATCAATCGCAATCTCCACCAGATCGCGAATCATGGATTCCACATCGCGGCCCACGTAGCCGACTTCGGTGAATTTCGACGCCTCGACCTTCAGAAATGGGGAGTTAGTCAGCTTGGCCAGGCGACGGGCGATTTCCGTCTTTCCCACGCCGGTGGGGCCAATCATGATGATGTTCTTGGGGATAATTTCTTCGGCCAAATCTGGCGTCAGCTTTTGCCGGCGCATGCGGTTGCGGAGCGCAATCGCGACCGCGCGTTTGGCGGAGTGCTGGCCAACCACGTACTTATCCAGCTCAACCACGATCTCGCGAGGTGTTAGCTCATCGAGTACGAGCTGTTGTTCTTCTTCCGCAGTCGAAGGTAAATAGATTGCCATCACAAAAGATTAATGACGCGAAGTTTCAGCCCTTCTTGGCCTCGGCTGCCGCACCCGCTGCCAGCTCCTCAATCGTAATCTGGTCATTGGTGTAAATGCACATCTTGCTGGCAATTTTCATCGCCTGCTCCGCGATCTGCCGGGCCGAAAGCTTGGTATGGTCAGCCAAAGCCTGGGCCGCCGCCGAGGCATATGGGCCGCCGCTGCCGATCGCAGCAATACCACCATCGGGTTCAATCACATCTCCCTGGCCGCTGAGCAGAAAAGTCTGAGTATGGTCAGAAACTAACAGCAGCGCCTCGAGGTGTCTGAGATATTTGTCCGTACGCCAGTCCTTGGCAAGCTCGACAGCGGCGCGGCCGATGTTCCCATGATACTGCTCCAGCTTGGCCTCGAAACGGCTAAAAAGAGAGAAAGCATCGGCGGTTGAGCCGGCAAATCCGGCGAGAATTTTGTCCTGGTAAAGGCGCCGAATCTTTCGCGCGCTATGCTTCACCACGCCCTCACCCAGCGTGACCTGGCCATCGCCAGCCATCACCACATTCCCGTCCCGGCGCACGCAAAGTACGGTGGTGGAGCGTATTAGTCGCGATTTCTTCACGAGGGACAATTTTCGATTATAGCAGCCACACTTTGAGTGAGGCGGGCTTGGACGCCCATGGATCGTCTAGAGGAGAGGAAGAATTCTATAACGGGCTAGTTCTTTGCCCCCATCACATCCAACACGCGGTCGAAATCTTCGAGCGTCTTATATTCAATAATGATCTTGCCTTTGCCGCTGCGGTCCCGGATCTGCACCCGTACCCCGAGCGACCGCTCCAATTCCATTTGGGCCTCGCGGACATTGGGATCCACGAATCGCTCTTTGGTCTCTTTGTGCGCCGGGTGTTCAGTTCGGAAGATCAGTTCTTCCAAGGCGCGAACTGAAAGTTCTTCCTCCACCAGCTTCGCAGCCATTTGCGTGATGGTGTCAGGCGAATCTAGTGACAGCAATACTTTCGCATGACCAAAGCTGATTTTTTCCTGCTCGATCAGCGCCTGGACTCCTACCGGCAGCTTCAGCAGGCGCACATAATTCGAAACCGTCGTGCGATCGATACCGGTGCGCTGCGCCATCTGCTCCTGCGTCAACCCAAACTCGCGGCCCAGTCGTTCAAAGGCGCGGGCCTGCTCCAGGGTGTTCAGGTCTTGGCGCTGCAAGTTTTCGATGATAGTCATCTCCATCGCCTGCTGGTCTGAGACCTGGCGCACCACTGCGGGAATACTGACTTTTCCCGCCCGGCGGGAAGCCTCCCAGCGCCGCTGTCCGGCGATAAGCTGGAAGCGGCCACCGGGAATAGGTCGTACCACGATAGGTTGCACTACTCCCGTGGCTGCAATCGAGGCCACCAGCTCCGCCAGCTGCTGCTCGGGCAGCGATCCGCGAGTCTGATAAGGATTTTTTTCAATCGCATCCAGTGCGATTTCGCGCAAGCCATCGCCCGAGGTCGGGGCCGGCTTCGGCGTAACCGGCGGCAGCGCCACTGCAACCGGAGCAACCACCGGCGGGGTACTTACGGGCCGAACTCTCCCCGGCAACAAAGATTCTAGCCCGCGACCCAGGGCTTTACGCTTCTCCACGATTGTCGTCATTGTGTCTGCCTGTGTACTTAGTGGTTAATATCAAAACTGGTTCGGCGAGCGCGCGAGTGAGATCACCAATCGCGATGCTCAGAGACCGCAGTCGCCAACTCGGCTGGAAGCGCGGGTTCAAGGACGGTTTCTATGACAGGTGCGACATCACCAAGAGCGGGATCAACGGGCGTGGCATCCACTCCCGCTGCTTCGACCTGCACCACTGGCTCGGCTGCGGCGGCAGACTCATTCCCCGGTAAAGCCTCGGTCGGAGCCTCGGGAGCCATGGTCGTTTCCGCGGCTTCGGTTCCCGGAGAGTCGTCCCCCAAGGGCACCTCTATCGGTGTGCCGACTCGCACCCCTCGTTTGGCTTCGCCATCCAGGATCTCTTTGGCCAGACGAATATAACTTTCAGAACCGCGGGACCGCACGTCATAGAGCAGCGCCGGTTTGCCGTGGCTGGGAGCCTCAGCCAGGCGGACATTGCGCGGGATTCTGGCACGGCAGAGTTGCTTGCCAAAATATTTGCGCAGTTCGGCCGTCACTTGCTGGGCGAGGTTGGTGCGCTCGTCAAACATGGTCAGCACTACGCCTTCGATCTCCAAGCGTGGGTTAAAACTCTCTTTGACGCGACTGACCGTGTCCAGCAGCTCGCTAACCCCTTCCAGCGCGAAATACTCCGCCTGCATGGGAACCAGCACTGAATCGGCCGCGACCAAGGCGTTCAGGGTAAGCAGATCGAGGGCCGGAGGACAATCCAGAACGATGAATTGAAAACGCGCGCGCAGAGGCTCGAGAGCGTCCCGCAGGCGGAATTCCCGCCGCTCTTCTGAAATCAATTCCAGGTTGGCACCAATCAGGTTTTTGTGCGCAGGAATTACCCAGAGCTGTTCGAGTTCAAGCTTCTGCAGCGCCTCTTCCGCGCTGGCCATGCCCATAAGCACGTCGTAGGTGCTAATGCGGTCCGGATCCTTGGCGAATCCCAGCCCGCTGCTGGCATTGGATTGCGGATCGCAATCTATGAGTAATGTGTTGACTTCGGCCGCGGCTAAAGAGGCGGCCAGGTTTATGGACGTAGTGGTCTTTCCTACGCCACCTTTCTGGTTGGCAATCGCGATTACGCGTCCCATTTAGTTTTGAGGAGAACCAGAGTTAAGCGCAGAGTACTCGACTCAGTTTTCGGTTTCAATAATCATTTTTGTGCAAAACCAAGAATTGTGTCGAAATCTGCAACACAATTGAAGAATGCGGGTGAATGTTCCACGTGGAACATTGGGCAGAAACTTTGCAGTTGCACGGACTGCGTGGGCGCAGCCGCCCTCGGCTGCGCAGCTTCGCTTGCGAAGCAGGCCTTTGGCGTAGCCGGATCATTGTTCCACGTGGAACATAAATCGTCTCCGATCAGATGAGAAAAGCTGTTGAACGCAGGCTCCGCATTGCAAAGAGGTGTTGATTAACTTGATTCGCTCAATCCGATTTCCCACTCGAGGCTCGCGTAACCCGAGCGCAGTGCGTTAGAGCGCTACCAATCCCGCTATGGAATGCGCCATCTCCCACTTGTTACTTCTTTGGTTCATCCAACGATGCTGGTTCCAACCACCAGCACTCGCTCTTTCGACTGCGGCACCGGGATCGGCGACCCCCAACTGAACTCGGGAGCGAGCTCGTTCACTCGAGGCAACTGTGCCTTTCCCACGAGCAGTGCCAGGCGCGACTTTGGATTCGCACCGGGCATCCGCGCCAGTTCACCTGCAACCGGCAATGCTGATTCAAACCGCTCTACCGCCCGCATGGTAACTACCTCTGGCGGGATCCCGAAGTGTGGCTGGGTCGTGGCCGTGGTCAGTTCTTCCCCGCGTCCGGCAAAAACATCGGCATCGCGCAACTGCAACGCGCGGATTACCTCACGCAGGAACGTCGCTTTCTTCTGATTCGACTCGACCAGCGTCAGGCGAAGCGACGAGCAATAAATTTTTAGCGGCACTCCTGGGAAGCCGGCGCCCGATCCCAAGTCAATCACCCGTGGTCCCGGCTGAGTCGCAGCATTTCCTGCGCTCATGCGATTGGCGGAGGACTTGGCTGACGGAAATAACTGCGCCGCCGCGAACAGCGACTCGCCAAAGTGCCGCGTCACTATACCTTCTTCGTCGCGCACCGCGGTGAGGTTCATACGCGCATTCCAGCGCGTCAGCAACTCGAGATAACGTCGGAGGGCCTCCAGTTGTTCAGCCCTCAATGAGTTTGAGCCTAGAAATGGAGTAAGCAGGTCGGCGATGCGGGTTGGCTCCATGGCTTTCGGATCTCAGGGTAAATCAATTCTCTGCGGGCGTATTCCTTGCCTGGACAAGTACGCAGTGGGAACCAGATTCGCCACGAATCAAAGTTGCAAAAAGTGGAAGGCAAGCCTAGCGGAGCCATCATCGCGAACTCAAGTTTCACAAATTCCTTCGAGAATCGGGTTCGAGTGGTAGGAAGGCGCATGGAGTACCTAACTAGTTAACATCCAGAATGAGGCTGCAATCCAGCAGAATCAAGAAAGTAACATGTGGGACGCGAATTCGGTTTCACCCGACTAACGACAACTCATGGCGACTCTACAGAGCCGAATCCCATATATCAGTGGATCAGAACCGCGAAATCGGCCGCACTTCTACAGTTCTCGCTCAAACATTTAGAATAGCTGCCGAATTCAGGCGAACGAATTTGGGGGAACCAGGATTGACAACCCAAGACAGCTTACAAGGCCAAGCGCAGCACGCCGACCAGAAGCAGCTATACATTACCCTCGCGGGTTTGCCGCTTTCGTTCATCCTGCACTGGCCGTTCCACCGCTCAACCTCAGGTGCTGACTTTTATGTTCTACACGCCGAGATTTATGTTGAGAACACCCCTGGCCTGAATGCCAAGGTGGCGGTGAATTTGACTCAGACGGTACGCGAGACCTTGCCGTCGCTGGAGCCGAAAGATGCAGAAGCTCCAGTCATCAATGCGTTGCGCAAAGAGGCGGACACGCAGCAGTTGGAATTTTTAAAATCGAGCAAGCTGGTGCCGCTGCAATTTTCCAGCCGCCATTACGATCAACGACGCAAACGTTGGGCATTCGGACACGCTGACGACCGCCAGCTCACCACATTTATCCGTCGTAAGGTCTATTGGAATAGCAAGCTTACCCAAACGGGCGGCAGGACTTGGCTGGCAGACCCAGTTGACCTGCTGTACCTCGATACTACTCGGGAGCACATCCTGGAAGTGGCGTCTTCGCTCGCGGCCACACGCCTGATTCGGTTGCAGGACGAGCACGCTGAAGCCTCCGACGGCCTGCTTGCGCAAGCGAACACCATTGAGGCTGAGATGAAATGCGCTCTCGAAGAAATCGAAAAAAAACACGCCTACGAGCGAGCGTAAGCTTTCGACTCGCCGCACCACTGTGGATCTGTGCGGCTTACCTTTTTCGAAGCCGCACAGATGGAATTCGATTAAGCGGCTTCTTCGCCTTGTTCCCTGCGACCGGTGCTGCCTGCCCCGCGACGCGTACGCGAACGGGTGTTTGTGGTGCGACGACGGCTGCTCGCCGAGCGGCTGCTGGTTCCACGAGCGCCTGCACGGCGCGAACGGCTGCTCGCCGACCGTCGGCTGCTTCCGGAGCTGCGGCTTCTGCTGCCGCTGCGTCCACTGCTGCGGCTGGAACGACTGCTGGACCTTCGGGTTGCCATTTCGTTTCTCCTATCTTGAGCTACGGCGTTTACGTGGGACCTTAGCGCCCTTCTGTCGAGCTTTTGAAAGTCCGATTGCAATGGCCTGCTTGCGGTTTTTTACCGGGTGTTTCCCGGACCGCATATGGTGCATCTCGGTACGGACTTCCTGCTGCGCTTTGCGACCGTACTTGCGTCCGCGCGAACTGCGCTTGGAACTTGATCGCGAAGTTGACCGGTGTGAGCGTGAACTACTTGATTTGCGTGACGATCTATGTCTGGTTGCCATGCACTATGTGACGCACGTCGTCTGCATCGGGTTGGCGCGCAGTTGGTGCAATCGAGGGATGCTGACCGGAGTTCCTAATTCAGAAACTTCTGCTGCTGGATTTTGTTCACCTGCAAACAAAAAAGAGACGCAGAAAAGCTGCGTCTCTCTGTAAGTCGTGGCAATTATCGTTTGCTCGCCGCTGGCTCTTTCTCGCCAACCCGATGTGACACCTTAAAAACCATGTGCCGTTCGCGCATGTCAGCATCAACCACTACATGATCGCCGTGTAAGACCTCGCCATCCAGTATTTTGAGGGCCAGCGGGTCCATGATCAGCCGTTGTATGGCGCGCTTCAAAGGACGGGCCCCATAATTCACGTCGTAGCCTTCCGTGAACAGGAGTTCCTTGGCTTGGTCGGTCAACTCCAGGCTGATCTTGCGTTCTGCCAGCGTGCGGCGAACGTCTTCAAGCCGCAGCTCGACGATCCTGGTCAGCTGCTCCTTGCCGAGCGGATTGAAGATGATGATGTCGTCAACGCGGTTGAGAAACTCGGGCTTGAAGCTCGATTGCAGTGCGTCCATCACCTGCGCCCGGGCGCGTTGCACATCCTCTGCCGTTTGCATTGCTTCCGGACTCAGGTAAACCGAGCCAATGTTCGAGGTCATAATGATGACCGTGTTGCGGAAGTCCACCGTCCGGCCTTTGCCATCGGTTAAACGGCCATCATCCATCACTTGCAGCAGGATGTTGAACACTTCCGGATGCGCCTTCTCGATCTCGTCGAACAGCACCACAGAGTAAGGACGCCGGCGGACCTGTTCTGTCAGTTGGCCGCCCTCTTCGTAGCCTACATATCCCGGAGGAGCTCCGATCAACCGCGCCACCGCGTGCCTCTCCATGTATTCAGACATGTCAATGCGGATCAGCGCATGTTCATCGTCGAATAAGAATTCAGCCAGGGCACGCGCCAATTCGGTTTTGCCGACGCCTGTGGGACCGAGGAAAATAAAGGAGCCAATCGGCCGCTTCGGATCGCTCAACCCAGCTCGGGACCTCCGTACTGCATTGGCAACACGCGAGAGAGCCTCGTCCTGTCCGACCACCCGTTGACGCAGCCGGTCTTCCATGGCGATCAGCTTTTTGACTTCGCCCTCGAGCATCCTGGATACCGGAATGCCGGTCCACTTGGAGACAATTCGGCCCACGTCCTCTTCGTCCACTTCTTCTTTCAGCATGCGCGAGGCTCCACTGGCTTGCATCTGCTCATTGAGCTTTGCCAGTTGAGCTTCCGCCTGTCGTATTTCTGAATAGCGAATCTGCGCCACCCGTTCGAGATCGCCTCGGCGCTCCGCCGCCTGCTCTTCAATTCGCAGCTGCTCGATGCGCTCCTTGAGCTTGCGGACTTGATCAATCAATTCCTTTTCGCGCCTCCAGCGCGCCTTCAAGGCGTCCGACTGCTCGCGAATCTGCGCCAGCTCCTTTTCAACCGCAGCCAGGCGCTCGCGAGAGTTAGGGTCATCCTCGCGCTTGAGTGCCTGCTTCTCGATCTCCAGCTGCATAGCGCGTCGTTCCAGCTTATCTATCTCCGTCGGCATGGAGTCGATCTGAATCCGCAGCGATGCCGCGGCTTCGTCAATCAGGTCAATCGCCTTATCGGGAAGAAACCGGTCGGTGATGTAACGGTGCGAGAGCGTGGCAGCGGCGATGATGGCGGAATCTTTGATGCGCACGCCATGATGGACTTCGTACTTCTCCTTGAGGCCACGGAGAATCGCAATGGTGTCTTCCACCGTCGGCTCGTCCACATAGACAGGTTGGAACCTGCGCTCCAGCGCCGCGTCTTTTTCAATGTACTTGCGGTATTCATTCAGCGTGGTCGCGCCGATCGCGCGCAGTTCCCCGCGTGCCAGGGCGGGCTTCAGCATGTTCGAAGCATCAATGGCGCCCTCAGCCGCTCCCGCGCCAACCAGGGTATGCAGCTCGTCAATGAACAGGATGATCTGCCCCTGCGAATCTTCGATCTCTTTGAGCACGGCTTTCAGCCGGTCCTCGAACTCGCCGCGATACTTGGCGCCGGCGAGCATCGCGCCCAGATCCAGGGCCACCACTCGCTTGTTTTTTAAAATCTCCGGAACATCTCCGGAAATGATCCGCTGAGCCAGGCCTTCAACAATTGCCGTCTTGCCCACGCCGGGCTCACCAATCAATACCGGATTGTTCTTGGTCCGCCGGGATAAAACCTGCACCACGCGACGGATCTCCTCATCGCGTCCGATGACGGGATCGAGCTTGCCGCGGCGGGCTTGTTCAGTAAGGTCACGCGCATATTTTTCCAGCGCCTGGTATTTGGCCTCTGGATTTTGATCGGTAACTTTTTGCGAGCCGCGGATGGAGGTTAGCGCTTTCAGAATGGCGTCATGCTTCGCGCCGTGGCGGGCGAGAAGGTCAGAGGCAGCCCGCTCATAGCCGGAGCCCCGCCCGCCCCGTGACATGGCGAGCAACAGGTGTTCGGTTGAAACATATTCATCTTTGAAGTTGCTGGCTTCTTTAAAGGCCTGCTCCAGCACGTCGTTCATTCCTGCCGACATGTGCGGCTGCATGGCGCCGCCGCCCGAAACCTTGGGCAAGCGCTCGAGCTCACGACGTATTTCCCCCAGCACGGTTTGAGGATTGGCACCGATCTTCTCCAGCACCGGCGGCACAATTCCTTCCTGGTCTTCTAACAGCGCTGCCAGGACATGCAAGGGCAGAACTTCTGAGTTGCCATTCTCCGAGGCCAGATCGCTCGCCCGCTGTACCGCCTCCTGGGCCTTCAGCGTGAATTTGTCCCAACGAATCGCCATATGACGACCTCACTTTCGCCTGTCAGTTTCAGCCTTCCAGCGCGCACTTTCAAGTCTGCCGCGACTCCCTCTTCTCGGCTGAAAGTTGCACCTTCGAATCTGAAAAAAATAGGGAGACGAAATCAATTCCGCCTCCCAGGTATGATGTCTCTATTTTGCGCGAGGGCAGCTTTAGGCGGCTTTGCTCGCGCTTTTTCCTTCAACCATCTTCTGCCCGATGTTCACCTTGATCTGCTTGGGTTTGGCTTCAGCCTTTTTGGCAAGGCGGATCTTCAGCACGCCCTTGTCATAGTCGGCTTCGACCTTCTCCGCATCCACGGTAGATGGCAAGGTGAAGGAGCGGCTAAAACTTCCGTAGGACCTCTCAATACGATGGAAGTTCTCCTCCTTTTCTTCTTTCTCCAACTTGCGTTCACCGCGCACCGTCAAGGTGTTGTTTTCCACCCGGACATCAATGTCCTTCTCGTCAATTCCCGGAACTTCCAGTTTCAACGTGACGTTGTGTTCATCCTCATACACGTCCACTGCGGGGACGAACGCACCGCTGTTGGCTAGTGTCTCTTCGCGTCCCGTTCCAAGAGAATCCTGGAACAGACGGTTGAGACGGTCTTGTAGTACAGAAAACTCACGGAAAGGCTCCCAACGCGTAACGACTGTCATAACCGTTCCTCCTGCTCAGAAATTGTGTGGCAACCCAGGCTTGCATTGCCGCTAAGCCTTGGATGTCATAGTGACTACGATGGAATCATAAAATATGAGTGTTGTATTGTCAATACGTTATTTACTCATTTTTTCAATGACTTACATGGAATATGAGGCACTTCAGATAGGCCGTTTCCGGCACTCCCAGCAGGACGGGGTGGTCTTTTGCTTGGCCGCGCTTCTCTACCAGCCGCAGGCTACGGTGAGCGTCTACGGCGGAGGAGGAGACGGTTTCCAGGAAATCGGCCTCGCTGACGTGATAGGAACAGGAGCAAGTCACCAGCGTTCCACCCGGCCGCAGCATCTTGAGGGCCCTCAGATTCAGCTCTTTATACCCTCGCAACGCCGTATTCAGGGCCTGCTTGGAACGGGCAAATGCGGGCGGATCGAGGACAATGGTGTCGTACTGTTTTCCGGCAGCCGAATAGTCTTTCAGCAGGTCGAAGGCATTGCCCTCCATCCATTCAAGCTCAATTCCGTTGAGCTTGGCATTCTCTTCCGCCGCTTCCAAGGCTGCACGGGAACTGTCAACGCCGGTCACCTGCGAACAGCGCGGCGCAACGTGCAGGGCGAATCCGCCCTGGTAGCAAAAGACGTCCAGCGCCTCTCCATGGGCGTATTGTGCCGCAGCGGCATAGTTTTCCCGTTGGTCCAGAAATGCTCCGGTCTTTTGGCCTTCCAGACCACGAAAACGGAAGTGAACGCCATTCATGGTCACAATGGTTTCTGACTTCTGCCCACGCAACAGCCTGGTTTGGAGTGGCGGGAGTTGTTCCAGCTCGCGAACCCGCGGATCCATGCGCTCCACAATTCCCGCCGGCGAAATTTGCTCCTCGAGGGTGGTGAGCACGGAGTCACGCACTGTCTCCGCGTCCATTCCCTGCGTGAGGACCTGCATGGAGAGGACATCGTTATAGCGATCAACGATCAGCCCGGGAAGGAAATCAGCTTCGCTGAAAACCAGGCGATAGGCATCAGTGCCGCTGACCACCTTCTCGCGATAGGCCAGTGCTTCTCGGATTCGCTGCCTCAATAAAGCGGGAAGGTCCGGTACTGCGCCGGAAGAGATCATGCGGATTGCGATTTGCGAGGAGCTGCTGTAGAGGGCCGTCCCGAGTGACTTTCTTTTCTGGTCGAGCACCCGCACCATGGCTCCGGGAGGCACGCCTTCGGCTGAGACCAGGTCCGATCGGTACACCCAAACATGGCCGGCACGGAGCCGTGCCACCGCGCGGGCATTTACGACCAGCGAGGGGAGATCCACCTCCGGTTTAGAGTTTTCAGAGGTATTGGAGCGCCGCGGCATCGCGTCCATCATAAACGCCGATGGCCGGCGAAGCAGATTACGCAATAAGGAGATACGGGGGTTGGGTTACAAACTGTGAAACGGCCCGTTGGGAGTGGAATTGTTAATGCGCGGCTGGCGCTTGTACGTGATCAGCCGATTCGGCTGGTGGCGCCTCATGCTCAGGAACGAAGTAAAGGATTCGCTGGCAGGAGTCGCACATGATGATCTGCTCGTTAGTTCGCACGTCATTGTAGGTTTGCGGCCGCAGCATTACCTGGCAGACTGAACACTTGTGGTCGCGAGCTTCGGCAAGGGCGCTCTTGCGGAATTTCAATACCCGGTCGTAATGGCGGAGCACGTCGGCATTGATTCCACTGCGGAGTCCTTCCCGCCGGCCATTCAGCTCAGCTAGCTGCTTCTCGTCTTCGGCGGTGCGCTTGCGGGCTTCCGCCTTCTCTTTCTCGATCTCCGCCGTCTCTGCCTTCAATTCCGCTTCGGTAATCTTCAGGGCCTTCTCATTGACGTCCACGTCAAGCATGCCTTCCAATATCTGGTCTTCGAGGCGGCGAATCTCTTTTTCGGCAAAGCCGATCTCGTGCATCAGCGCTTTATATTGTTCGTTGGTTTTAACTTCGAGGGATTGATCGCGAAACTTCGATATTTTCTGCTGCTGGTCTTGTATCTGGGACTCTAACTTGCGCCGGGTGGTCTCGTCAGCCTTAATGGTGGCTCGCGCCTTGTCCACCTGTGCCTTAGTGTCGGCCAGTTTGGCCTCAATCTCCCCCACTCGCCGGGGCAAGGCGGCCACTTCCTCTTGCAACCGCTGGATTTCGCGGTCAACCTGCTGTAGCTCAATGAGTTTCTGAAGGTCGGAAAGCATTGCTGGGTATTCGCTAATGCAATTTTAGCACGCTGCAACTCCGCCGCCTCCGCCGGGTTAGTCCCGAGATGGTCCTCCCCGGTACTCAATCAAGAACTCAGCGATTTAACCGATTGAGAAGGTAAGTCAATGAAACTAGGATTACACCATGCCGGTTGAAGTCACTCGCCTTGTTTTAGGGTTGATGGTGGCGTTCTTCCATCGCCCGATCGCTGATTTTATGCTCGACCAGGAGACCTCATTGGTGGTGATGTTCCGCCAGCGAGGCGTGGCACTGCCCACCCTTCCCGGGAAAGATACCGTGAGGAATGTATACTTCGCCGTCGGTATCGGCATGGCAACGTTCGAGTTAGTGCGGATCTGGGTGCTGTTCCTCAGATGAACTACCGAGCCGCCAGTTTCACCTTTTAATCCTACTCATCGCGCGCTGCGCGCCACTGTCTTACCGGTGTACACTTTCCAGCCCGCCATTCTGTGGGCACAAAATTCTTCAGGAGTGTCAGTGAGAGCTATTGCAAGCTTCTTTTTGTTCCTCTTTTTAGCCGGGTTTATCGTTGCCCAAACCAATCAGACTTCCACCCCGACAGAATTGACCATCGAGAACATATTCGCGGAGGGCGGACTCACCGGCCGTGGACCAGAGACCATCCAATGGAGTCCCGACAATACCAAGGTTTCCTTCGTCCAGCGCGACGATTCGGGGGAGCATGGCGCACTCTGGTACGTTGACGCCGCCACCGGTCAAAAAGCGGTCTTGGTCGCCGAGGAGAAGCTGGCTAATTTGGCGCCGCCCATTAGCCGGGTGAAAAGTGAGCGCGAAAAAGAACGCATTCAACGTTACTCAGTCGCCGCTTACCAATGGGCGCCCGACTCTCGCCACCTGCTGTTCGATTCACTAGGACAGCTCTGGTACTACTCTCTCGATTCCGGTACCGGGGTGCAGATGACCTCTTCGACAGAGCCCAGCAGCGATCCTAAGTTCTCTCCCGACGGTAAAAACATCGCCTATATCCGGAAACATAACCTGTTTGTTCGTGCGATTGCGGAGGGCAACGAGAACCAGATCACCGGCAGAGAAACAACGTCCTCCGAAGAAGCCGAGAACCTGCTTAACGGCGAGGTAGATTGGGTATACGCCGAAGAGCTGGCTGTGCGCAGCAATTACTTCTGGGAACCGAACGGCAAGCACATCGTATTTCTCCAAATGCACGAAAAGGCGGTGCCCACCTATCCGCTCACCGATCTTCTCCAGCTCCATCCGCCCGTAGACCCTGAGAAATATCCCAACCCGGGGGACCCGAATCCGACCGTGCGGGTGGGCGTAGTGTCTTCGGGAGGCGGCAAGGTGAAGTGGATCTCACTAACCCAGGACAAGGATAACTACATTCCCCGCTTCGGCTGGATGCGCGATGGCCTGCTTTACGTGCAGGTACTCAACCGCGCTCAGAACAAGCTTGCGTTGTACTTTGTTGACGCCAATTCCGGTCACTCACGACGGGTGTTGGAGGAAACCAGCCCCAATTGGGTGGAAGTTCATGATGACTTCAAGGTCGTCCGCATGCTCAAATCCGGCGACCATTTCCTGTGGTCGAGTTGGCGCGACGGCTACACCCATCTATATCTATACAGCTTCGATAAGTCCGCTCCGCTGGCTGCCGATGCCAAACTCGAGCGCCAACTGGAGCGCGGGGAATACGAAGTTGCAGGAGTGGCTGGGGCGGATGAGGCCACCGGCACGATTTACTTCACCGCCAACAAGGACGATCCCCGGCAATCGCACCTCTACTCGGTGAAGCTGGATGGATCACAACCGAGCCGGGTGACGCGTGAAGAAGGCTTTCACAAGGCCACATTCTCCGAGGACGGCAAATACTACGTCGACGATTTTTCGGCTGTGCTAACCCCGCACATAATGTCGCTTTGCGCAGCCCAAGGCGCTTGCAAGCAGGTCTGGAGCTCGCGCAGCGTCGACGCCTATGACCTGATTCCCCCCAAGTTCCTCAACTTTAAAGCTGACGATGGAACCGTTCTCTACGGCATGCTGTTGATGCCGCCGCAAGCGGCGAACGGTTCGCCCGGCAGTGTTCCTCTGATCATGAACCCCTACGGAGGACCACACGCGCAGGACGTTGCGAACGAATGGGGTGGACAACATTTTCTCTTCAACGAGCTCATGGCGAAGCGAGGCTTTGCGACGCTCATTGTTGACAATCGCGGCATGGGCGGCCGCGGTCAGAAATTCGCGACGGCGGTGCGCCATCATTTCGGCGCTGTCGAATTCAAAGATCAGTTGTCTTCGCTTGACCAGGTCCTCGCGCAGTTTCCCGTTTTTGACCGCACTCGGCTCGGCTGGTGGGGATGGAGCTACGGCGGCTTCATGACTGCGTACGCCCTGACTCACACCGACCGATTCAAAACCGGCATTTCGGTTGCGCCGGTCACCAACTGGCTGGATTACGATTCCATTTACACCGAACGCTATATGGGCTTGCCACAAGAGAATACGGAGGGATATCGGACAAGTTCGCCGGTTAACTTTGCTGAGCAACTCCACGGGCGCTTGCTGCTGGCGCACGGTACTGGAGACGATAACGTTCACTTCCAGAACTCGGTGCAATTCGTGAACGCGCTGATCAATGCTGGCAAGCAGTTCGATTTTATGATTTATCCGGGCAAGACCCACGGCATATCCGGCCCGGCCGCCAGTACCCATCTGTTCCATCTCATCCAGGACCACTTCGAGCGCCATCTGGGCGTACATTCCGCACAAGGGAGCCAGTGATCGGTGCACCGCTTCACCCTTGGCGACTTCGAGCTCAGCATCTTCTCTGACGGCGACTACTACCTCGACGGCGGCGCTTTCTTCGGCGTGGTTCCCAAAATGCTGTGGCAGCGCCGCATGCAAGCTGACGAGAAGAACCGCGTGGCAGTCGGCATGAATTCTTTGTTGGTGCGGACAGGGACGCATACCGTGCTTATAGAAACCGGCATGGGCAATAAGCTTGGCGAGAAGATGACCGAGATTTACTGTCCCAAATCACAACTGCTGGATAACCTTTCCGCGGGCGGGGTGGCGCCGGAAGATATAGATACCGTGATCAATACGCATCTGCACTTTGACCACTGCGGCTGGAACACGCTTCGTAAGAACGGCCGCGGTGTGCCCACCTTTCCCAAGGCGACCTACTACGTACAAGAAGTCGAGTGGCAGCATGGGCGCAAGCAACTGGAACGCGACCGCGTCAGCTACATCAGCGAGAATTACGACCCGCTGGTCGAGTCGGGCCAGATGAGATTGCTCCGCGGAGACCGCGAGATCGTGCCCGGAATTTCAGTGCAAGTGTTTCCTGGACACACACGTAACATGCAGGCGGTCATGATCCAGAGCGGCGGCAAGAAAGCCTGCTACATCTCCGATCTGATCCCGACCACAGCACATCTCGACCTGACCTGGGTCATGGCCTACGATCTTTTTCCGCTGGAAACGATCGAGAGCCGCAAGCGGTTTTATCAAGCAGCAATTCCGGAAAAGTGGCTGGTTGTATTCACCCACGATCCGACCACGCCATGGGCTTATGTAGAAAGGGAAGGAAACAAGCTGACCGCCAAACCCGTGTAGTGGTCCGACTAAGAAACGCTTACTTGAAAGAACTCGTCCACCCGCTCCAAAATTTCGCGCTCCGCTCTGGCCTCATACACAGCTTTTCGCAAAGACGCGCCATTGGTGACGCCATGCGTAAACCAGGAAGCGAACTGCTTCATCTTGCCCGTCGCCCCTGGGATTTCTTCTTCGATGAGCATCTGGAAATAGGTGCGGATTAACTGGTAGCGATCGGCTTCGCCCGGGTGGTCGTAGCAGCCAGCTTCTCCATATTGTGCAATCTGCCGAAAAATCCACGGATTTGACGCCGCTGCACGCCCGATCATTACCGCATCACAACCGGTTTGCCCTACTATGGCCGCAGCATTTTCGGGCATTCGCACGTCGCCATTCCCGATCACCGGAATCTTTACCGCCGCCTTGACCGCGCCGATCCACTCCCAGCGTGCCTGGCCGCTGTAGCCCTGTTCGCGGGTGCGGGCGTGCAAGGCCACCGCGGCAAGTCCGCAGCTCTCGGCCATCTTGGCCAGCTCGACGCAGACAATCTCCTGATCGCTCCATCCAGCGCGAAACTTTACGGTGAAGGGGATCTTCACAGCCGAGCGCACTTTCTCAAAAATCCGCCCAATCGCGGGCAGATCGCGCAGCAGCCCCGAGCCACCGTTGCACTTCACCACTTTCTTAGCCGGGCAGCCCAGGTTCAGGTCCACCAGGTCGAAGCCGAGGTCTTCCACCATGCGGGCGGCATCCGCCATTACCTGCGGATCACTGCCAAAAAGCTGCGCAGAAATGGGATGTTCATCTTCATAAAAGTGAAGATAGCGGCGGGGTACGCGCTTATCACGCAGGACACCATCGGCCGACGTGAACTCGGTCATGATGAGGCCGCAGCCACCCAGACTGCGGATGAATCTCCGAAAGACGGTGTCCGTGATCCCGGACATGGGCGCGAGCACGGTCGCCGGCGTGATCTCGATGCCGCCGATGTTCACGCAGGCAGGGACAGCTTCAGGGCGGGCACTCTCGTCCGCGGCCGTTGTGGTTAATTTTGCCGGAGTGTCCCAGAACTTCTGCACAAAGCTATTTTACAGCCTTTGAAAAACCGGGTAGTTCTGTCAGTACGACAGCGCCGGGACTCTCTTGAGCTCGGAACCAACACCTCTGCATCCACCGGAATAACGGATCCGAGTCTCTTCTTTCGCGAACTACTTTTTCGCGGTTTCGGCCTTCTTTGCGGTATCCACCTTGGCATACTTGCGGCGGAAACGCTCGACACGGCCAGCCGTATCCACCAGCTTCTGCTTTCCGGTAAAGAAGGGATGGCAACTGGAGCAGATTTCCACGTGGATGTCTCCCCGGTGCGTGGAACGTGTGGTGAAGTTGTGGCCGCAGGCGCAGTGCACCCGGACCTCATGATAATCAGGATGAATGGCGGCTTTCATAAGTCTCCCAGAATGTGAACCGAATATTAGATTCTACAAGAGGCGAAACGATGCGGGCAAACCCGGGGCAGCTTACGTGCTGAGCTTCGCTCAGCCGCCCAGCCGAGGGCGGGGTACGCAAGCCGATGGAGGGACTCACGTGGGCACAGGCGCCCTCGCCTGTGCGGCCGAGCGCCAGCTCGGCAACCCTACGCGGCAGGATCACGTTTCCATCGGGCGCCAAAAATAATAAAGGCGGCAGGGCCGACCCCCTGCCGCCAGAAAAACACCTAAACTATTTGCTCTTATTCACTGCCTTGCGGAGTTCGGCTCCGGCTGTGAATTTGGCTACTTTGCGGGCCGCGATCTTGATCACGGCGCCGGTTTGGGGATTGCGCCCGTTGCGGGCTTTTCTCTGCGATACGGAGAACGTTCCGAAGCCCACGAGGGCTACCCGATCTCCTTTGCGCAGAGCGCCGGTAACACTATCAACCAGCGTATCAATGGCAGCGGCTGCCTGGGTTTTATTGATGCGGGAACCAGCCGCAATTTTATCGATTAGATCCGCTTTGTTCATCTTCGCTCCTGAACAGGCCCGCTTCTGCCCTGTACCGCGCTATAGATGTGAGCTTGGGACCTGTGCCCGCTATTAAGCTCTGCCTGTGGGCGGTTGTCAACTGTGAAAATCGGCTCCGGATGCCCGTTTGCAACTACCGGTCATTGGAAAGGCGCATCCAGCGGCGTTATGCGCGGTCTCAGTTGCACCACTTCCGGTTCAAAATGCGCGCGTAAGAAAGTAGCATTTCGGCGGCGAAATTCTATTCTAGGCCGCTACTGGCAAGGGTTTCAGGGAAAGGTCCTCAGTGGAAGCTTCGCATCGAACGCCCAGCAGTTCGCAGATCTTGACCCAGCGCCGCAACCGTTCATCGCGCTCCTCGCATCCTGTCCCCGCTAACACCTGCCGTGCCAGCTGATAGCAGACGTTTTGCGCTTTCCACAAGTCAACTTCAAACGGTAAGGCGCGTGCGAGCCGCACTGCAGCTTCAAAACGATCGAGCAGCGCGGGGTTCTGGGGGTCCTTCGTCAACTCGTCGGCTATCGCGGAGAGCCTGTTCTTCAGGGTGTACGCCAGACCAGCGTTGTCGAGGGTTACTTCCTCGCGCGCCACCGAATCCATGAGGCCTGCGATATTACCCAAATCCAATTCTTCAGCCTCAAACGCGTGTCGCAGATTGCTGTTCAACACAAATTCGGCGGTCATGTGCAGCACTTTTGGACGCGGCACTTTGATTTCGCTCAGGAACCTCAGAAGCGGGCCATCGCTCTCGTAAATCTGCCGATAGTTGGCCTCCGCCTCGGTGAGGCTGGTGTCCAGGATTTGCCGCACGATGCGGCGCTGCTCATCGCGGAACAGCGATTTCAGGGTGTAGCCGGCACCAGCAAAGTGCTTGTCCAATTGGCGCAGTGATTCGGCCACATCGGTCCGATTAAACGCTGCTGACACTTCCTGCAGCGTATTCCGATAAGCCTCCTGCCCCTGAAAGTTCCTTACTCCGGCGTTGATGTTGTGATCGCCGAAATGCAGAACTCCATAGGTAAAGGCGCTAGTCTCCTGCGTAATTTTGGAGCAAACATCTGCGTGGCCGAGTTCCAGCCTGAGGCGGCCGGACTGCAATGGCCGTCTGTGCCGCACTGTGACCTGATAGCAATAGATAGAGCTCTCTTCCGCGTGGTGATCGAACAGCGAACTTATCGCAAAATGAGCTGCAACTTTGAGTAGATCAAGCTTCGCCGGCTTGACCCATATCTGGTAAATCAGAGCACCGTCAGAGTACGCCG
The DNA here is from genome assembly GCA_035651655.1 of Terriglobales bacterium. Taxonomy (NCBI): domain Bacteria; kingdom Pseudomonadati; phylum Acidobacteriota; class Terriglobia; order Terriglobales; species Terriglobales bacterium. The sequence goes on along the minus strand of DASRFG010000024.1, from coordinate 99,245 downwards.
GCAGATTGCTCTTGGCCTGCCGCAACCGATTTAGAAACTCCGGCTCGAAGTCTTGTCCCAGGGTTTCCCGTGCCAGCTGGATGGCCCGTCCCGCATACATGATCACCTGCACGGTCTCGATTCCCGAGAGCTCATCAAAAAACCAGCCGCAACTCGTGTACATCAGCATGGCGTGGCGTTGCATTTCCAGCAGCTTCCAGACGACCACTTCGTCGTCAAGGGTGAGCTGGCGCGCGGCATGTCGCTCGAGAAACCCTTGCCGCGACCGCCGCGAGCGATCCAATACCACGTTGACGTATTCATCTCTCGCCGCCCACGGAACTTTGAGATACTCGCGCGCCCTCTGCTCATAAGGCCCGGCCAGGCTATCACGCAGCCAGTCGAGCGCCTGGCGGAGTGGTGCCCTCCAGTGTTGGCGCCAGTCTGCGTGCCCACCTGAATTGCATCCGCAATCGCTTCGCCAGCGCTCCACTCCGTGGGCACAGCTCCAGGAGGTATTGTTAATGATCTCCACCTCGTGCACGGGCGGATGCTTCTCGAGATATTCGCCGTAATTCGTGATGCGAGCGAGCTTGTTCGACTCGATATATTCCAAGGCATAGGCGAGCGCCATGTCACCATGCACGTGATGATGGCCGTAAGTTTCGCCGTCGGTGGAGATGTTCATCAGTTGCGGCCAGCGGCGAGAGTCGGAAAAACCGCTCATGAGTCTCTGGGCGAAGTGCTCCCCATTCGAGAGCAGGCCTTCGAACGCTACGGCGCGCGAGATCGGCCCGTCGTAACAGAACAGATTGATGCTTCGTCCCGAAGGAAGAGGCATGACATACGCGCGTGTGGGATCAATCCTGGCGCCTTCCACATTGCGCCAGCGCTGCCCTCCGATCTTGCGCACCTGCCGCACCTGGTGAGGCGCGAGGATGGTGAACCGGATTCCAAGCTCAGCCAGCACCTCCAGCGTTTCCACATCTACAGCTGTCTCCGGCAACCACATGCCTTCGGGAAAACGCCCGAACCGTTTTTCGAAATCGCGAATGCCCCACAGAATCTGGGTATATTTGTCGCGCCGCGTTGCCAGCGGCAGGATCATGTGGTTGTAAGCTTGCGCAAGTGCAGAGCCGTGGCCGGAGAACGAGTTTTGACTTTCCTCATCCGCGTTCAGAATCTGCTCATAAACCTGCGGGGCGGAGTCTTCCATCCAGGAAAGCAGGGTTGGGCCGAAGTTGAAGCTGATACGCGAATAGTTATTTACGATTTTGGCGATGTGACCTTCGCTGTCTAGAATCCGCGCGGCCGAATTCGGCGCATAACACTCCGCAGTGATTCGTTCATTCCAATCGTGATAGGGGTATGCGGAGTCCTGGACCTCGATGGCCTCTAACCACGGGTTTTCGCGGGGTGGTTGGTAGAAATGGGCGTGAATACAGAGGTAGCGATCCATGGCGCAGGTGGTTGGATGAAAGTTCCACCTGTCCGTGGTGCCAGCAATTCAGAAGATTTGTATGCGGCTAAGGCTTTAGGCCACTCGCTTCGCGGGCGTGGTGGCGGTAACCGGAGGGGGCAGAATGGCTTCCTCGAACTGCTCCTGCTCGGTTGACCCCTTCAACGCCAGAGTGGATGATGCTCCACCGGCAATGATCTGCGCCACCTGGTCGAAATATCCCGTACCCACAAAACTCTGGTGTTTCACCGCCTCGTAGCCGTAGCCCTTCTCCCGGTTGAACTCCTTCTCCTGCAGACGGGAGTAGGCCGTCATTCCGTTGTCTTTGAATCCTCGTGCCAGCTCGAACATGCTCAGATTTAAGGCGTGGAAACCCGCCAGCGTAATGAACTGGAACTTGTAACCCATAGCCGCAAGCTCAGTCTGGAAGCGCGCAATCGTGGCGTCGTCCAGCTTCTTCTTCCAATTAAATGATGGTGAGCAGTTGTACGCCAGCAATTTACTGGGGAAGTGGGCTTGCACCGCGTCTGCGAATCGCCGCGCCTCTTCAAGATTGGGTTCGGCGGTCTCGCACCAAATCAGGTCCGCATAAGGAGCGTAAGCAATACCGCGAGCGATAGCGGATTCCAATCCTCCGCGGATATTGTAAAAACCCTCGGCGGTGCGCCCGCCTGAAAGAAATTCGCGGTCGCGCGGGTCAATATCGCTGGTTAAAAGGCGGGCGCTGTTGGCGTCCGTCCGTGCCAGGATCAAGGTAGGCACACCCATAACATCCGCCGCCAATCGGGCCGCCACCAATTTCTGGATCGCTTCACTGGTAGGCACCAATACTTTCCCGCCCAAGTGCCCGCACTTCTTCGCTGACGAAAGCTGGTCCTCGAAATGGACGCAAGCAGCGCCCGCTTCAATCATTCCCTTCATCAACTCGAAGGCATTCAAACACCCGCCGAAGCCGGCTTCTGCATCAGCGATCAAGGGTGCGAACCAGTTCGTGGTGTTGTTTCCCTGGGCGTTGTGGATCTCATCGGCTCTCTGCAGCGCATTATTGATACGTCGTACCACGTTGGGCACGCTGTCCGCTGGGTACAAACTCTGATCGGGATACATCTGCCCGGCATTATTCGCGTCCGCCGCCACTTGCCAGCCGCTGACGTAAATGGCTTTCAAACCGGCCTGCACTTGCTGGATTGCCTGGTTTCCCGTCATTGCGCCGAGCGCCGTAACGTGGGACTCGTTTTGCAGCATGTCCCATAACCGCTCCGCTCCCATACGCGCCAGCGTGTGCTCGATATGAACCGAGCCGCTGATCCGAGCGACGTCTTCCGCGCTGTAGGGACGCATCACGCCTAGCCATCTTTTCGCGGTGGTCCAGTCCGAGCTGGTCTTTCCATTGCCGTTCTTTCCATTGCCATTCTTTCCGTTGACATTCTTTCCGTTAGTTGCCACGTTGGTACTTCCTTTCTTTCCTTACACTCTCCGCGCTAGACGCGGTCCTCAAACTGGGTCGAACTCGCCATTTACTACCATCGCCTCACTGATGCGTCGCGCTTCGCGGAATGTTTCCGGCGTTCCCAGGTCAGCGCGGGCCGGATTGGCAATGATCTTTTCCAGCTCTTCATCAAAAAGTCCGTGGATCAGTTCTGGCGTGTGCTCCACCAGGTTCCCCGATTCATCTTTCACTTCCGCGGCGCGGCCGTGCTTCATGCGCTGCGCCAGCATCAATCTGTAGATGCGGTCTGTTGCCAAATCTTCCATGTAGCCGTCGAGCAGGCTGGCGCCTTTGCCATTCAGCACCCCGTTGCGATAGCGAATCACGGTGCGAATTGCGGCCCGAGTGCCGGCCAGGGTCTTCTGCCCGACGCCTGTGGGAGCTGGTCGCAAGTCCGGATACCGTTCCGCCCCGGGCCGACGCACGTTTATCTGGTTAGGATTGGGAAACTGTTCAATGGCAATCTGGTTCTGGTCGGGATGGCCGGTCCAGGCGCCATCCATTAGGGAATCGGCCTCGTTCTTCTTGTCTTTTGCCAGACCCGCCAGAGCGCGGGCATTCAGCTCGGCATCTTCGCGGCTTGGATAAAGGGCGGTCATGCCGCCAATCGCAAGTGCTCTGCGTTTGTGACAAATTTCCGGCAACAACTCCCGCAGCCGCTGGAAGAACGACACATCGTGGGGAATGGTGTTGCGATCCGGAAGCACCCATTCGGGATCGTTCAAATTGAAGTGGATCAGGCTGGCCATGTAGTCCCAGCGGCCCAGATTCAACCCCAGGATGTGCTCGCGTAGATTGAAGAGGAACTCCTCCATCTGGTATGCCAACGGATGTGACTCCACCAGGGCCATGCACTTAATAAAGTCATGCGGCAGACCGCGAGCTTCGGCCAGCGCTTGAAACAGGTCTCGCCACCAAAGCGCCTCCTCTGCGGATTCTGACTTGGGAATGTAGATAGCGAGCGGGTGCTTCAGCTCGCTCGGGTCAATCCGGTACACGATGCTGGCTACGTCGAACAGCGAGGCTGCAACCGGCTCATCCCCGAAAACTCCACCCTGGCTGATGTGCAATCCCCGAGGCCGTATCCAGATGACCGTCTTACTGGGCTTGATGCCCACTACCTGATTGCGCTTCTTATCGAAGTAGGTCAGCTTGCCACGGAGGGCTTCGAGGATATTTTCTACTCCCAGGTGTTGGTGTCCCCATTCGTTGGCCGTGGAGTCTTCGAGGTCGAGCATCACTCCGGGTGCGCCGGAGTTGAGCATTTTGACCACAAGCTCCGCGTCATCTGCGGGGCCGGTCATCTGGTTGCGCTGGTCGGCGCACCATTCCGGCAACCCGATACGCCAGTCGCCCTTGGTGGCTTCCGAGGGCGGCAAGTGATTCGGCAAGCGGCCGCGATGCGCGTCAGCCAGGGCTTGAAGGCGCTTTTCAATAAGAAATTGCTGCCCGGGAGTGAACCGCCTGTGCAGAGGCTCCAGGAACTCCAAAAAGCCCGCTTGGAGATCGCGCTCGGCTGCTCCAGCCGGAGCCGTGTTGACCGTGAATCCCACCATTTGCCGCAAATTGACTGGCGAAACTGCCATGGCACTCCTGACAATTTTTGTCACTGACGTTCGGTCATGACGCTCCGTTTAGAAGCCAAACCTTAATCCCCGGTTGTGCTGCAGCTCACCTCATTTTGTGAGGCGACCAAGGCAGGATGACCTTCGGCCATGGGAGCATGGGCAATCCTTCTGCCAAGCCGGAGCTCGCCAGCGCAATGTATGTAGTCAGAAATTAGCCACTTAGTCGCTACCGCAAGGCTCATTGGGAGAGCCTCTTGCCATACTGTTTCACCTTTATGTCAGGTTTCTTCCTCGGTTCATGTGTCAAGCAGTACTGAGACTTCGTATTCCACAACTCGGAGCACAAGTCCACAAGTTGTACACAGAAGGTCGCTGCTTTGTCCTTGCGTGTTACCGTCGTGCTGGTGCACAGTCACATTGACCGAAAAAATACCCACATAGTTCATGAAGGCCTCCCTCGACGTTTGTCCCGTTTGTGATGGAACTGGCTGGAAGGCGCTCGCAAGCGTCGAATTAGCGGCGCAATCGGCCTCCGGCTCGACGAACGCGCGCAGGGTTACGCGCTGTGACTGCGCCGTCCGTGACCGCCGCGAGCGATTGCTGCAGCAGGCGCGTATCCCCAAACGTTATGAACACTGCGAGCTTTCGAACTTCGAGTTCGAAGGACCACATGGCAAGCTTGCTCCGGCCCGCATGGCGGCCTGCAAGTTTGTTGAAGAGTATCCCGTGGATACTACCGGCTTGCTTTTGATTGGCAGTATCGGGGTCGGCAAGACTCATCTGGCCGTCGGCATCATCAAAGAGCTGCTCACCACCAAAGGCATTGCGTGTCTGTTCTACGACTACCGCGAATTGCTGAAGCAAATTCAAAATTCCTATAACAGCTCGGTGCAGGCCACCGAACTCCAGGTCCTGCAGCCAGTTTTTGAGACCGAAGTGCTGGTATTAGACGAATTGGGAGCGGTGAAGCCCACAGAGTGGGTATGGGATACCGTCAGCTTGATCCTGAACACCCGCTATAACAACAATCGCACTACCATTATTACGACCAACTTTCCCAATCTGCCGGCGCGAGAGGCCCGCGGAAATCTCAGCAGCCGCAGCCGCGAAGCCGCAGATGATGCCGCCCGCGGCGAGACCCTTGGCGATCGTATTGGAGAGCGCATGCGTTCTCGGCTTCACGAAATGTGCCGGATTGTGAAGCTGGAGGGCCAGGACTATCGCGAGAAATTCCGCAACGCCAGCTTCAGATAAAAACCAAATCAACCACAGAGGGCACAGAGGAACACAGAAACACAAGACACCTTCACCAAAAAGGGCACGAAGGATCACAAAGGATTCTAAAATTTGGGAGACTTGGCCCTCTGGATTAGCGATTGTTTGTTTCTCGATTTACCTCTGTTTTCTTCTGTGCCCTCTGTGGTTAAAGACAAAACTCCTTCGTGCTACTTCGTGTCCTTTGTGGCGAAGCATCTTGTCTAACTGTGTTCCTCGGGCCCTGTGTGGTTAACTGAAGCATGCTCGCTCATCGGCTCGAGTTCGTCCCGGAACGCGATGCCGAGATCTTTGCCGCTGTGCCGGCCGGCCCGGCGGTCTTCATGTTGTGGGCGAGCGAGCCTGGGCAGGAGCCGTATGTCAGCAAAACAGCAAACCTGCGCCGCCGACTGATTCGCCTTCTGGGCCGCCCCGATGAGCCAAGCCGCCGACTGAATTTGCGGGCTCGAGTCGCACACATTGAGTTCACGGCGAGCGGTTCCGAATTTGAATCCGGGCTCCTGCTTTATCAGGTTCTCCGCCGCACATTTCCAGAGAGTTATGGCAGGCGGATGAAGTTCCGTTTTGCCCCGCTGGTCCGGATGCACATGGAGAATGCTTACCCACGCGCCTCCATCACCACGCGCCTCGGCAAGCTCGGGGGCCGCTCTTTTTATTACGGACCGTTCGCCTCCCGCGCGGCGGCGGAAAAATTCGCCAATGATTCCCTCGATTTCTTCAAAATGCGCCGCTGTGTGGATGAGCTTCATCCCGATCCAGCTTTCCCGGGCTGCATTTACTCGGAAATGAAGATGTGCCTGGCGCCTTGCTTCCGCGGCTGCACGGACGATGAATACCGCGCGGAAGTGGCCCGGGTGCAGGCCTACTTCGACAGCGGCGGACACTCGTTGGTGCGGGAGCTCTCGACGGCACGCGATCAGGCCTCCGGCAGCCTGGAGTTTGAAACCGCGGCTGCCACTCACACACGCCTGGAAAAGCTTGCACCTGTTCTCAACCAGCGTCCTGAAATCGTCCGGCGCCTCGACCGGCTCGCGGCAGTCATGGTTCAGCGCTCAGCCGAGGCAGGCTCTGTCGCGATCTTTCGGGTGGAGGCCAGCTGCCTTTCTGGCCCGATCACCTTTGCCGTCGCCCCATCCGCCGAACAGGCGGGGAAATCTCAGTCCATGGAATCGCGCCTGCAGGATGCGCTTGGGGCTTTTCCAGCCGCCGTACCCTCGTCGGCCATCGAACGCATGGAACATTTGGCGATACTAAAGCGCTGGTACTACCGCAGCAGCCGTGTGGGCGAGATATTCCTCGCGGATGAAAAGGGGACTTTGCCGCTGCGGCGCATAGTTCGCGGCATTTCACGCGTTTACCGCGGCGAGAAACCGGAGAACGCCATGCCAGTTTCCACCGCAAACGTGGGCCCGTCTATTTCAGAACAACCTGGGAGTAATCATGAAATCTAAAGGTAATTCCGACCGTGCCCTGCGCGAGCATCTGCTGTACCTGCTCAAAGGTGGTGGCGCGCACGCCACGTTCGACCAGGCGATTGCAGATTTTCCGGTTTCCCTGCGTGGGAAAAAACCTGGAGGCCAGCCCCACACTGCCTGGCGACTATTGGAACACCTGAGATTGGCTCAGTGGGACATCCTCGAATTCAGCCGCAACCGCAAGCACGTGTCGGCGGAGTGGCCAAAGGGATATTGGCCAAAAAGCGATGCGCCTCCCAGCGAAACTGCGTGGGACGAGAGCATCAAAGCTTTTCGCGCTGATCTGCGGGCCATGCAGAACCTGGTTGAAGATCCCCAGAACGATTTGTTCGCCAAGATCCCCTGGGGCGACGGCCAGACGTTACTGCGCGAGGCCATGCTGGTAGCCGACCACAATGCCTATCACCTGGGAGAATTGGTCTTGATCCGCCGTCTGCTAGGCGCGTGGAAGGACTAGACGGTAGTTTGGCGGCCCTGCCAATGTCAGTCGGCTGCTACCATGGCTTGCCGCAGATCTGATGGCCGTTTTCGGAACACCACCCGCACGGCTTCCCGCCACTGTTCCTGCACCCCAACCAGCATCCAGTCAATTTCCGGAGTTAGGTAGCGAAGAACCGTGTCAGACGCAGGATGGACGTGCAACGCCGGAGACACCAGCACCAATCGAGGCGACTCCGCTGACAGTTCACGTCCAGGAAAATAGCCGAAGCGGGTAAACTCGCCGCGGGCATGATGCCATTGCACTCGCGCCCAATAGTCCACCCCCTGGAGAGGCAAATGGATATCTTCGTCTGCCTTGAGTTCAAGCACGGTCAGGCGGCCCTCCCGGGTGGCGGCCAACAGGTCAATCATCGCCCGGTCTGACGCTGAAAAGGCCGGCACCTGGCTATAGACCGGCGACGCTTCCAGCGCTCCATCAACCGCTCGCACATCGCGCCTGACTAGCGACTCGAGCCAGCGCTCGGGGTGTATCCGCCATAGCGGTTGGTTCCGACTTCCATCGGCTTGGCGAGCGTCCACCAAAGTCAGCAGCATCCGTTTAAATTCTTCGATATTTTCTTCGGTCAAGACGGTTTCAGCGCCTGCTACCCCAAACACAATTTCCTGGCCATAGCGGAATGAGTTGGCTTGAGTGGCCAGGCGCGCCCGCGCAAACTCCAACCCGTGATAACGAAACCCAATTTCTGCTGGCGAGATGACGGCCATTTCTGCCCCAATGCACAGCTCGCGCATTCGGGACATGGATTCGGCAAACCTCTCCTCAGCCGAAGCCGGGTTACTGCATTGCAGCAACCGAGTGTCCAGGTTCCCGCGATCTTTTGGATCAAGCTCTTGCAGCGATGGCTCACGCTCGTCCATTTCGAACAGTTGCCATTTGGCGGCATCCTGGTCAAGATGCGCCATACGCTCGCGGATAACGCCCGAGGTCCCCGGCGGCACTATCAGTTTCAACCCCTCCACCAGGATGTTTGCAGGCTCCGACTGCCGGCACCTATCTAGCCACAGGATGCCGAACGTAAGCGCCGCATCAATCGATGCCTGCATTTCTTCTGAGTTCACGCCCAGGACCGCGAAAGCCGAGCGGCCCTTGCGCAGCACGCCACGCGCATACACCGGACCAAAGCAGTGCTCCAGGTCCATGGCCGAACTCAGCCGCACCAGGTTCAGGTCCGGCAAACAGCGTTGCAATGCCCGCTGCAGTACATGCTCGTACCTCTCACGTGCCGCCTTCCGGGCGGTGGGCGTCCGCCGATCGCGTTCCCAGCAGATTTCCAGGGTGGAGGGGCGGGTTTGCCCGAAGCGCAATACCGCCAGGCGCACAACTCCGTTGCGGCGGTCCATGTCCAGCACACGACGCACCGCATTCCGCTCCTCCGACCATAGATGGAGCAAGCACTTGCCGTGCTTCGAAGAGATGGAATATCGCGCGCGATCTAAGTCAAAAGCTACACCGCCATCCTCCAGGACAACTGCGTCTCGGTGGTCGGCCAGGAAGCCCTGCAGTTCACGGACGAGAGACTCTACTTGCACCAGCAAATTGTCGCGCTAGCTCCTGAGCCTGAATGTGACGAGCACCACAGTTCGCGGGCCTTGGCAATCCAAAATGGGAAGGAGAGGTTCAGGGCAGTGTCCTGGGCGACTCACGGTGTTCGGCGTACTAGGCGAGTGGCTAACTGAGTACTGGACGCTGTCCAATGACGGCTGTGTGGGATAATGGATGGCAGATTCTTTCCCTCTCGCCGGAACATCTAATGAGTGTGACTTTGGAAAAGCAGAAATTCTTCTTTGAACGCTACGGTCTGAACGAGCGTGACCTCGAGCGCTACCTGGGGGCGGCGCTCTCGGCGGGCGGCGATTATGCCGACCTTTACTTCGAATACCTCTCCTCCACCTCGCTGATGGTGGACGAATCCATGGTGAAGTCGGCCTCTCAGGGCATTTCCGCGGGGTGCGGAGTGCGGGTAATCACGGGAGAGCGCACCGGCTACGCCTATACCGACGACCTTGCCCCGGAAAAGATTCTTCACGCTGCGCGCACTGCAGCCTTAATCGCCAGCGGTCCGGCCAAAACGCCCGTGGTGGGGACGCAGCAGAAGCGTGCCCGCAGTTTGTACCCGGTCGCCCTGCCGACTCTGGATTCCGACGTTTCCGCCCGGGTAGACCTGGTCATGCGTGCCGATCGCGCCGCCCGCGCCTACGATCCCCGTATTCGCGAAGTCCGCGCCAGCTACGCCGACGAAGTCCGCAACATTCTGGTTATCGGCTCGGATGGAACTTTCGCCGAGGACTCTCAGCCCTTGGCGCGCTTGAATGTCTCCTGCATAGCGAAAGTTGAGGGGAATTCAGCTCGCGGCACCTTCGGCGGCGGCGGCCGAGTGGCCGTGGATTTTTTCCAAAACGAAAAGACTCCCGAGTACTTCGCCCAGGAATCCGCTCGGCAGAGCATTATTCAGCTCGACGCGCGCGAGGCTCCGGCCGGTGAAATGGAAGTCGTCATGGGTCCAGGTTGGCCTGGGATCCTGCTGCACGAAGCCATCGGTCACGGCCTGGAAGCCGATTTTAATCGGAAAAAAACCTCGGCGTTTGCCGGACTGTTGGGCCGACGTGTGGCCAGCGATAAGTGCACCGTAGTTGACAACGGAACCATGCCGGGACGCCGCGGCTCCATCAACGTTGACGACGAAGGCGCTCCCACGCAAAACACGGTCCTAATCGAAAAAGGCATTCTAAAGGGATACCTGAGCGACAAACTTTCGTCCAAGCTGATGGGAATGCCCGACACCGGCAACGGCCGCCGGGAGAGCTATGAGCACATCCCTATGCCGCGCATGACCAACACTTATATGCTGGCGGGCGAGGATGATCCGCAGGACATCATCCGCTCCGTGAAGCACGGCGTCTATGCAGCCAATTTTGGCGGCGGTCAGGTAGACATCACCAATGGCAAGTTCGTCTTCTCAGCCTCCGAGGCTTACATGATCGAAGACGGCCAGATCACTGCTCCGCTGAAGGATTGCACTCTGATCGGCAATGGTCCTGACGTGCTGACTCGCGTATCCATGGTCGGCAACGATCTTCGCCTGGATGAAGGCGTCGGCACCTGCGGCAAGGATGGTCAGGCGGTTCCGGTGGGCGTCGGAATTCCCACCCTTAAGGTGGACCGGATCACAGTCGGCGGTACTGGCAAGCGCGAACCGGCCAGCGACTACATGAAGTAAACAGCAGTTGAGCGTGCCGCCCCAAGCGCCGTCAATCGCGCAATGTACCAAAATTATCGAGAACTGATGACCAATTACTTAACTCTGCCCATCGGAGATAACGCTCCCGATCTGGTCAATGCGGTAATCGAAGTGCCTTTGGGCGGCGAGAACAAGTACGAGTACGACAAGAAACTGCAAGTCTTCCGGCTGGATCGAACTTTGTACTCGCCAGTACATTATCCCGGCGACTATGGATTCATCCCGAGTACGCTGGCTGGTGACGGCGATGCCCTCGATGTGTTGGTGCTCGTGGACAAGCCCAGCTTTCCCGGATGCTTGATAGAGGTTCGGCCGCTCGGAGTTCTCGAAATGCTCGATCAGGGCCTCTGCGATGAGAAGGTGCTTGCAGTAGCCAATAACGATCCCCGGTATAGTGAGATCAGAAATTATTCTGAAATTTACCCTCACGTGCTTCTCGAGATTGAACACTTCTTCTCGATCTACAAAGACCTGGAACGCAAACGCACGCAGATAGCCGGTTGGCACGATCAATTCGCCGCACGAAAGGTAATCACCGAGAGCAGCCAGCGTTTTCTGCAAGCGCGGGCTGCGTAGCAGCAATGGAACCTCAATGCATATGACGTCTGAAGTAGTCGTAGCTGAAAAAACCGATCTTAAGGAAATTGCTACCGATGTGGTGCGCCGGGCGATGGCCGGCGGCGCCACTGACGCTGAAGCAGTAGTGCGCGAAGGCAGCGAATTTTCTACCGTGGTCCGGCTGGGCGAGACCGAGACCCTCAAAGAATCTGGTTCCCGGGCCATTGGCGTGCGGGTCTTTTCTGGGCAACGTGCTGCCAGTACGTACAGCAGCGATTTCGCTCCGCAGGCCTTGGAACAGATGGTCAACTCGGCTCTGGCGCTGGCGCGCGTCACCTCGGAAGATCCTTTTGCCGGCATTCCCGAAGCATCCCAGCTCGGCTCAATTCCCGGCGATCTCGATCTTTACTACGAAGACGTTTTTTCGCTTCCTACCCAAGAGCGCATTGAGTATGCGCGCCGCTGCGAAAAGGCAGCGCTCGGAGCGGATCCGCGCATTCGCAATTCTGAAGGCGGTTCCTTCGATGCTGCCACTGGACACAAAGTACTCGCGAACTCGCGCGGCTTCGTAGGCGAATATCGCCGCTCCTATTGCTCAGTTGCTGCCGTTCCCATCGCCCAATCTGAAGATGGCAGTATGCAGCGCGACTACTGGTATTCGGTGGCACGCAGCCTTAGCCGATTGGAGTCGCCGGAGAAAGTTGGCCAGATCGCGGCAGAACGCACCCTTCGCCGCTTGGGCGCTCGCAAGGTGAAGACTGCTCGGGTTCCCGTGGTACTCGATCCCCAGGTCTCCCGCTCCATTCTCGACCACATTTTTGAAGGCGTGAACGGGGACTCGGTTTATCGGGGCGCATCGTTCCTGGCCGGTAAGCTGGGCGAGCGGGTGGCCGGCGAGAACGTAACCGTCATTGACGATGGCACCATGCCCGGCGGCTTCGGCACCAGTCCCTTCGACGGCGAAGGGATCCCCACTCGCCGCACCGTCGTTATTGACCGGGGCGTGCTGAAATCCTACCTGTTGAACAGCTATACCGCGCGCAAGCTGGGGCTGGTCACCACCGGCAATGCCGCCCGCGGACTGGCCGGCAATCCGGGTATCGGCCCGGGGAACTATTTTCTCCAGCCGGGAACTAAGTCGCCGAAAGAGATCATCGCCGGGATAGACGAAGGCTTGTACATCACCGAATTTCTCGGCTTCGGGGTGAACCTGGTGACCGGCGATTACTCGCGCGGCGCAAGCGGACTCTGGATTTCACGAGGCGAACTCACCTATCCGGTAGAAGAGATCACCGTGGCCGGAAACTTGAAAGACATGTTCTGTAACATCACCGAAATCGGGAATGATCTTGAATTCCGGGGCTCGGTCGCCGCGCCCACCATTCGTCTAGATGGTCTCACCATCGCCGGCCAATAGCCCGGGCACAATATCAGTACACCTGCTGGAGCAAACTCCCGCTCATCGCTAGCCATCAGACTCGGTGTTAGGGGAGATTGTTGAGTCCGGCTTGGATGGCGACGAATCCGCAATATCAACCGCTTCAGAAAGGGCCGCAGCTTGTACCTGAGCCGCAGGCCCCGGCCAAGAGGCAATTTCCCGGTCCACTGGTCGCCATTGTGGCGACCGCTGCCATCCTGACCGCCCTCATCGTGTCGCTGCCGAGTGTTCCAAACCAACGGGTAGCGACCATCGCCGCGGCCCATCAGCCACAGCAGCCTACTGGAATCCAGGTGCAACTCACCGACCTGAAAATGGTTCCCGCCCAGGTCGGGAGCGCTTTTTATCTCGACGGGCAGCTGATCAACAATGGCGGCGGTGATGTCACTGGTGTGCAGCTCCAAGCCGTCTTCAAGGGCGGGAACGGCCAAGTGCTGGATACGCAAATCCGTCCTCTGAACGGGGTCCGCGCTGGTGGCGGAATGCAAGATCTCTCCCAGGCGCCGATTAAGCCTAACGAAGCACGTCCGGTGCGAATTTATTACGATCATTACCCCCAGAACTGGAACCGGCAAATGCCCGAGCTGAAAGTGACTGCGGTGACCAGCAGTAACCAGTAACCCAAGCATCACCTGGCAAGATTCCGCTGGCCCGGGCCCGCTATCCAAAGCAACAATTTCCCGAGAAAACCTCCTAACCATTACAATTCCCAACCATGGGTGGCTTTAGTCAGCAGACTCCAACGGACGAACGCAGTGGCCTCTTGCCCACAATCGGCGTGGGTGTCCTGATTGTTGTTATTGTGGTTGCTGCCTTCACGTTCCTAAGTCGCGGCGAGCATAAAGGCCCTACGCCGCCGCCCGCCTACGCCAGGAAGCTCGTGCTCAGTGACCTGAAGCTGAGCGCCGCCGAGAACTTCGTGGGTGGAACGGTGACATACCTCGACGGCAAGATCACTAACAACGGCGACAAGACGGTTACGCGAGTGATCGTAGAGGCTAATTTCAAGAACTCTCTCGGCCAGGTCGTGCAGCGGGAGACACTGCCCATTCGCGTGCTCAAAACTACCGGCCCCTATCCTGACGTGGTTGATCTTAGCCAGGCACCCCTGGCCCCGAACCAGACGCGTCCGTTTCGTCTCACGGTTGAAGGAACTCTTTCTGCCGATTGGAACCGCGAGTATCCGGAGCTCAGAGTTACGCAAATCACTTTGAAGTGATCCGCCAGGCGTTTTTCCGAAGTCAGCTGCTGCCCCATTTACAATGTCCGCATGACCGAGCAAAAAGTCCGGCTGACGGAGACCGTCAAAGCCGCGGGTTGAGCTTCCAAGCTGAGTCCGGCGGCGCTGGACGCGGTGCTTGGGAAATTAGCCCGGCAACAGGACGCGAACGTGCTAGTCGGCTTCGATCACGCCGACGACGCCGGGGTGTATCAAATTGCGCCTGACAACGCTTTGGTACAGACGGTTGATTTCTTCACTCCCATCGTGGACGACCCGTACACCTTCGGCCAGATTGCCGCCGTCAATTCTTTGAGTGACGTTTACGCTATGGGTGGGCGGCCACTGACTTCTCTCGCGCTGGTGTGTTTTCCCGAGAAGGGCGACCTGGAGATCTTGGAGCGGATTCTGGCCGGCGGATTGTCAAAAATGGTCGAAGCTGGGTGCACCGTGGTCGGCGGCCACAGCATTCGCGACGAGGAACTTAAGTTCGGCTACTCGGTCACGGGGACCGTTCACCCTCAGCGCGTGCTGGCCAATGGCGGCGCGCAACCCGGCGACGGCTTGCTGCTGACAAAGCCTCTGGGCACGGGCGTGATCTCCACCGCGATCAAAAAAGGCAAAGCTCGGCCGGAATGGATTGATGCCGCCGTAGCCTCGATGACCATGCTGAACAAGACCGCCGCGGAAGTGATAACCACGAACCACGTGGGGACGGGCGCCCTCGCCCGTCCGGTTTACGCCGTCCACGCCCTCACCGACGTTACCGGCTTCGGACTGATCGGCCATGCTCGTGAGCTCGCCCTGGCCAGCAAAGTTTCGCTGCGAATCAGGTCCGGGCATGTGCCTCTACTTCCCGGTGCACTCGAGTGCGTGCGCGCGGGCTACATTCCCGGCGGTCTGAAGGCCAACCGTGATTTCGCCGAATGTGTAGTTGAATTCGATCCCCAGGTCCCGGACGAAATCAGGACGATTTTGTTTGATCCCCAAACGGCAGGCGGCCTTCTGATCTCAGTGGCGGCTACGGACTCAGAAAAGCTGACCCAGGCTTTGCACCATGCTGGCGTTCCCGCAGTGGAAATCGGCGAAGTGGTGCCGCAATCGGAGCCGTTGATCCGCTTTCTTCCTTAAGACAAAAAAATGGGCGGCCCTGAGGCCGCCCACTGTGAAACTCGAAACTGATTTACGCCGGCGCCGGCCGTTCCCCGGGCTTTACGGCCCGTCCCGGTTCAGGCTTCAACACTTGCTGCACGCCGCCATCATCCTGGGAAGGAGCTGCCTTGGCCGGCAGTTCCTTGCCGTCAATAAGCATCTGGATTTCCTGTGCATCAAGCACTTCGCGCTCCAGCAGCGCCTTGGCGATTCTCTCCAGGATGGGGCGGTTGGCAGAGAGGATCTCGGTAGCGGATTTATATCCCTCATCTACGAAGCGTTGTACTTCCTGGTCAATCTTGATCGCCGTGTCTTCACTGTAATCACGATGCTGGTTGATCTCACGGCCAAGGAAGATTTGCTCTTCCTTCTTACCGAACGCCAGCGGCCCCAGGCTGCTCATTCCGAACTCGCACACCATTTTGCGGGCCAGCTCGGTGGCCTGCTCGATGTCGTTGCCTGCGCCTGTGGTCATGGTGTTGAGGAACAGCTCTTCTGCCACGCGCCCACCCATCATGATGGCCAGCCGCGTCTCCAGGTAGTCACGCGTGTAGGTGTGCTTATCGTCAATGGGCAACTGCATAGTGACACCCAATGCCATGCCGCGAGGAATAATCGTTACCTTGTGTAACGGATCAGAGTGCTTGCGCATAACAGCTACCAATGCGTGCCCACCCTCGTGGTACGCCGTTACCTTCTTCTCCTCATCCGAGAGCAGCATGGACTTGCGTTCCGCTCCCATGAGGACCTTGTCCTTGGACACTTCAAAGTCGTACATCAGAACGACTTTGCGGTTTTGGCGAGCGGCGTTAAGGGCGGCTTCATTGACCATGTTGGCCAGATCGGCGCCGGAAAATCCCGGTGTGCCGCGGGCCAGCACTGAAAGGTCAACATCATTGGAAAGAGGAATCTTGCGGGTGTGCACCCTCAAGATCTCCTCCCGGCCGCGAATGTCCGGCCGAGGCACTACCACTCGCCGATCGAAACGTCCCGGCCGCAACAACGCCGGATCAAGCACATCCGGGCGGTTAGTAGCGGCGATTAAAATTACGCCTTCGTTCGACTCGAAACCGTCCATCTCCACCAGCAACTGGTTGAGGGTTTGCTCACGCTCATCGTGTCCGCCGCCCAGACCAGCGCCGCGATGACGTCCCACCGCGTCAATTTCATCAATGAAGATAATGCAGGGGGCGTTCTTCTTTCCTTGCTCAAACAGGTCGCGTACACGGCTGGCGCCCACGCCGACGAACATTTCTACAAAGTCAGAGCCGGAAATCGAGAAGAATGGCACGTTGGCTTCGCCGGCAACCGCTCTCGCCAGAAGCGTCTTACCGGTTCCGGGAGGGCCAACCAGCAACACGCCCTTAGGAATACGGCCACCCAGTTTCTGAAATTTCTGAGCCTCTCGCAGGAATTCAATAATCTCCCGCAGCTCTTCTTTGGCCTCGTCCACGCCGGCCACATCTTTAAAAGTGACCTTCTTCTGCTGCATCGAGAGCAGCCGCGCCCGGCTCTTGCCAAAAGACAAAGCTTTGTTCCCGCCGGTCTGCATCTGGCGGATCATGATGAACCACAGCGCACCCAGCAGAATGAGAGGCGCCAGATTCAGTAGCCAGGTCGGCCAGCTTCCACCCTGAACATCCTTGACGGTGATGTTGACGCCCTTATCGCGGAGCGTCTTGATCATCTCTGGATAGCTGGAAGGAACGGTGGTATGAAAGGCACTCTTGTCGCCGTTGTAGTGACCCCGGACCTCTTGTCCGATTACGGTGACGTCCGCAACTTTGCCCTGGTCCACATCGTTCATGAACTGCGAGAGATTAACTTCGCGGTCCTTGGTACCCTGCCCGCCGGCCTTCACAACCTGCCAGAGCAGTACCCCGGATAAAATTATGACCAGCCAGAACACCACCGTTTTTACCGTTGAATTCACGAAATAACTCCCTGAATAAAGGCCAAATTACACCCACACCCCTCAATCATGGAAGGAGGACTGGGCTTCTCAGAATTAGATGCTGCGAGATGATGTTGCGAGACAAAATCCCGTCTCCTATTGTACCCCGTTTGCCGATCTTTTTTACGCGGCGAACTTTCGTGTTCTCTGTGACTTAGGTCACTGCAAGTTTTACTGCAACGAGGTACGGAAGATTGAAGTATAGCGCCGGATCAGGAATCGACAAACACTTCCTCGATAAGGACACCCGGATCGTTCCCGCTGCGTACCCGATTCGCTGCGCCGGGAAAACCGCGCACCCATACAATTTCGTCTCCTGCCGCGACTACCGGCCAGAGCCGGCGTTCTTCCTGGGGCACCCGATGTTCATGCAGCAGTTCTTTGATCTTCTTGGGACCCTTGCTATGGGCCGGCCAGAAACGGTCACCTGGTCTCCAATTTCGAACCACCAGTTCTCCCGGGAGCAGGTCGGCTCTGAACACTTCGGAATTGCGCTTCCGGCCTGGGCTTTTGCCGCCGTTTGAAAACAGCTTCGCCTTAAATGCCGTCCCGGTCTCCGCAACCTGCACTTCTCCGGGGATATGCAGACGGTATTCATAACCGTTCGGTGGCTTTGACGCCGGATTTTCCCGGGAGGCACCTCTACCAAACCACAACTTCGTTCCGCGGCGTACTACATACGAGCCACCCTCGAGCGGTACCATCTTTTCTCCTGATGCTGGAGCCTCGGCCAGGCGCAGGATCCTCTCTACTTCCTTCAATCCCAAACGCAGTCCATGCTGCTCAGCAACCTGCCGCAGCAGCCGTCGCCGCAACGCGAGTGGCTCCGCAACCAGGCGACTGACCTCTACAACATTGGCGGACCATGTCGCCAGGATTTTCTGGACGCTCTTCTTCCAGCACTCCTCCTCGGCTCGCGCAATTTCCGCCAGCTCACTAAGTCGCTCCGATGTTTCAGGGTTGAACTCGCGCTCCAAAAGAGGTAACAGGGCCTGCCGTACGCGATTGCGTGCGTGTTTCAGGTCAAGATTGCTTGCGTCTTCTCGCCACGGCTGCCTCAACTCTCTTAAATATTCCCGCAGGTCGAGACGACGAGTCTGCAGCAAGGGCCGCACAATCTCCCCGCAAAGCTGTTGGTCATCGTCTTGAACTGTGACGCGCGGATAAATTCCTGCCAATCCACGCGTTCCTGCGCCGCGAATTAATCGCAACAGCACCGTCTCTGCTTGATCGTCCAAGGTGTGCGCGGTGGCAACTTTGTCCACTACCCGGCGTTGCATCAGCTGGCGAAAATATTCAAACCGCGATTTGCGGCCCGCTGCTTCCAGGCTGAGGTGTTCAGCAGCCGCATGTCCGGGCACATCGGCTGCACTGGCGTGCAGTTCCAGAGCGAACTCCCGCGCCAACTCCGTGACAAATACCTGATCTTGTTCCGCTTCTGGCCCGCGAATCTTATGATTCAGGTGCACCACCGAAAGCACCAGTCCCAGTTCATCGCGCAGTTCCAGCAACAGCCGCAGCAGTGCAATCGAATCCGCGCCCCCAGAAACCGCGACCCCTAGACGATCTCCGGGCCGCAATAATTCCTCCTCCTGTACGTGCCTTCGAAGGCGCTGGGAGAGCTGTTCCACCGTTAGATAGTAATCCAAGCGCCTCGACCATTGGGACTCATGCTGCCGAGGGGATCGCCTTCTGTTATCCTGCGCACGCCCATGATCGCTAAAAAAGTAGTGACTGCAGTCGCTGTAGTGTTCCTTGCAATCTCAACCTTCGCCCAGAGCTCGGCTTCGCAAGACACTCACCAACAGGCGGTGGATTTCCTTTCCGCCCTGGTAAAGATTGACACTAGCAACCCGCCCGGCAATGAGATCAAGACGGCGCAGTACATCAAAGGCGTGCTGGATGCCGAAGGTATTCCGTCCGAAATCATCGAGTCGGCGCCCGGCCGGGCCAGCCTCATCGCTCGCCTAAAGGGAAACGGCAGCAAGAAACCGCTCCTACTCATGGGTCACCTCGACGTGGTCGGGGTGGAGCGCAGCAAGTGGACGGTGGATCCCTTCGCTGCCGTAATCAAAGACGGCTATCTCTATGGCCGCGGCGCCAGCGATGACAAGGCCATGGATGCCGCCGACCTGGTTGTATTTCTGAAACTCCATCGCGACCGGGCGCCACTAGACCGCGATGTAATTTTGCTGGCGGAGGCCGGTGAGGAGGGCACCAGCCAATACGGCATTGACTATCTTGTAGAACACGCTTGGGAGAAAATCGCCTCGGAATACGCTCTGAATGAAGGCGGCATTACCAATGTGGTGAACGGACGCGTGCAGTACGTCGGCGTCTCCAATACCGAGAAAGTCCCCCGCGGTCTCAAACTGGTGGCGCATGGCAGCAGCGGTCATGGTTCGATGCCGCGTCTGGATAACGTCAATACCCATCTTGGGGCGGCAGTGGGCAAAGTCGGCTCCTGGCAACCGCCCATGCGTCTGAATGAAACCACGCGCGAGTTCTTCAGCCGGCTCGCGAGCATCAGTCCGCCAGATCAGGCCTATCTTTTTACTCATCTCGACGATCCACAAGTGCAGGAGAAACTCCGGGCAAACAACATCTTCTACAACTCGATGTTGCGTACGTCAGTAGTTCCGACCATCATGCGCGGAGGCTTCCGGGAGAACGTAATCCCCGCCGACGCCGAGGCTACTTTGGACGTCCGTGCGCTGCCGGATGAGAACATTGACCAGCTGATCTCAACCATCCGCAACTTGATCAATGATCCTGAAGTCGAAGTAACTCGCCTTGAAGGCGGCCAGCACCGCCCCACATCCGCACCTTCCGACATTCACAATGAAATGTTCACGGCCCTGGAGCGCGCCCAAAAACAAATCTGGCCTGCAGCAATTACCCTCCCTTTAATGCAGACCGGCGCCACCGACTCCGCGCAATTGCGCGCCAAAGGCGTGCAAGCCTATGGAATCGATCCCCCAATGGACGATGACGACCTGCATCGCGTTCACGGGAATGACGAACGCATGTCAATCAACGGGTTAGGTCAATTCGTGGATTATTTGTGGGCAGTGGTGACAGAAGTGGCGGGCGGGAAACAATAATTCAATGCTACTCAACTCACGTGGTCCAAGGCGAGGGCGCCTGGGCCTACGCAAGCTCCGGAGTCTTCTCCTCGATCAGCCTTGAAATACGTTTCACGAAGTCTGCGGCCTCCACCTGTCCTTCGTCGCCCTTGCCGCGGGTGCGTACACTGACCTTGCCTGACTCGGCTTCTTTGTCCCCCACAACCAGCAGAAACGGAACTTTCTGCAGCGTATGCTCGCGAATCTTGGCATTCATCTTCTCGTTGCGACTGTCAACCTGCACGCGTACACCCGCAGCTCTGAGTTGTTTTGCAACCTGCTCAGCATACGCATGGTGGCGTTCGCTGATGGGGATGAGCGCCACCTGCACGGACGACAGCCATACCGGAAATGCTCCAGCGTAGTGCTCAATCAGCACCCCGAAAAATCGCTCAATCGAGCCATAGAGGGCACGGTGCACCATTAGCGGCTGATGGTGCTTGCCATCTTCGCCTACGTACACCAATCCAAAGCGTTCTGGCAGAGTGAAATCAAACTGCACCGTCGAAAGCTGCCATGGACGGCCGATTGCATCCACGAGCTTGATATCAATTTTCGGGCCGTAAAAGACCGCCTCCCCGGGCATGGTCTTGTATGAAATGTTGCGCCGCTTCAGTGTGTTTTCCAGGGCACCAATGGCAATGGCCCAGTTCTCATCGGTGCCGGAATACGATTTGCGATCTTTTACATCCCAGATTGAAAGCTCGGCGTGGTAGTCCTTGAACCCAAATGCCTGCAACACGGCCAGCGCAAAATCCAGGCAACCGTCAATCTCGCTTTCGATCTGGTCAGGCGTGCAGAAAATGTGGGCGTCATCCTGGGTGAAGCCGCGCACCCGCAGCAGACCATGCAGCACCCCTGAGCGCTCGTACCGGTACACAGTGCCAAGCTCACCCAGCCGCACCGGTAAGTCACGGTAAGAATGCAACGAGTCCTTATAAATCAAAATGTGGAACGGACAATTCATCGGCTTCACGCGATAGTCCGCGTCGTCGAGTTCCATGGGCGTAAACATATTCTGCGAGTAATAACCTTCGTGGCCGCTGGTCTTCCAGAGGTCAAGCCGCGCGACGTGAGGCGTGTACACCAGCGAATATCCACGCTTGATGTACTCATCGCGCATCCAGTCTTCCATGGTCTTGCGAATGATGCCGCCCTTGGGGTGCCAGAAGATCAGCCCCGGTCCCGCCAGTTCCTGGATGGAAAATAAATCCAGCTGCTTTCCCAGTACGCGGTGATCGCGCTTCTTCTGCTCCTCGAGCTGATGCAGGTAATCATCCAGGTCTTTCTTGTTAAAAAATGAAGTGCCATAGATGCGCTGCAGTTGCGGATTCTTTTCATCTCCTAACCAGTAAGCGCCGGCAATACTCAGCAGCTTGAAAGCCTTGATTTTCCCGGTTGACGGAATATGCGGCCCGCGGCAGAAGTCAAGGAACTTTCCAGTTTTGTAAATGGAAACCTTCTCATCGGGCTTGGTGAATTGCTCGATGAAGTGGCATTTCATGAAGTCGCCTTCCGCCTTGAACCTCTCCAGCCCTTCTTTGCGTGGCAGAAACTCGCGCGCATAAGGAATGTCCTGTTGCGCCAGTTCCTGCATCTTTTTTTCGATCTTTTCCAAATCTTCAGGCGTAAATGGCGTTTGCCGGTAAAAATCGTAGAAAAAACCAGTATCGGTAGCCGGCCCGTGGCCCAGCTTGGTTTCGGGGAACAATTCAAGCACGGCAGCCGCCAACAAGTGGGCCGATGAGTGGCGATACACCTGCAGCGCTTCGGCATCTTTCTCAGTCAAAATGCGGAGGTCGGTGTCTTTATCCAGCGGCTTCGTGAGATCAATCAGATCGCGGTTCGTCTTTGCAACCAGGGCGGCACTGGCCAATCTGGGGCTGACGTCCCGCGCGACATCCAGCGCAGTGGTGCCCCTAGGTTTCTCCTGAACGCTGCCGTCGGGCAGCTTGATTTTGATGGTGTCTGGCATGGAGAATACGTGGTCTGACGAATATTCGAGTGTAGGCGAACCCGCAGGAAAGGGTCAAACCTGCCATAACTCTTTCCGAACCGTACCGCGTCGCTGGCTGGCTCTATTAGAATGTCGCGATGCCGCCGGCCATCGTTAAACCGACTATCTCACCCAACGTTCTCGATCAGATCGATGTCCGCGTAGGCACGATCACCGATGTCACGGACGTGCCCAACTCGGACAAGCTCGTGCAACTGCATGTGAACTTCGGCGACCACACTCGCACAATCGTCGCTGGAATGAAGCAGGAGCGCACCGACCCCAAAGAAATCATTGGCAAGCAAGCATTGTTCGTCGTTAACCTGGAGCCTCGCAAAATTCGCGGCGTCATCTCTGAAGGAATGTTATTCGACATTGGCTGGGCCGACGGCGTTCGTCCTGTGCTGGCGGTACCGGAGAGCCCAGTGCCAGACGGAACACGCGCAGGCTAGTCGGCCTGCGGCTCACTCGAAACGGTGGCGATGTCCACTTGCCGTGGGTCTTTCACTGTCGCCCGCGAATAGTACAAGTCCTCAACTGCCTTCTTTACTTTTTGCGACACGGTCTCCATGTCGCGCGGGCTAGTTCCAATAGTCGGGATCGGCTCTCCCACCAGCATCTCTACGGGACGTGGTTTGATGTGAAAGGTGTTCATGGGCAGCAATTCATAGGTTCCTACTAATGCCATCGGCACAATATCAACCTGCGCCTTTACGGCCAGAAAGAACGCTCCCGGCAAGAAAGCACGAACTTGCCCGGTAGGGGTGCGGCCACCCTCGGGAAAGATCACCAGTGGCATGCCGCTTTTCAATGTCTTCACCGCTGATTTGATGTCTCCAATTGATTTTGCCGGGTTCTGCTGATCAACGCATACCTGACCCGACCGCTGCAGATGCCACCCCATGAATGGATATCGAAATAGCTCCTTCTTGGCAACGATCCGAAACTGGAAAGGCAGGTAAACGTACAACACCGGGATGTCCATTGCGGACGCATGGTTGACCGCGAAAACATGCGGGCGCGAGGTGTCGATCTTATCCAGCCCGCGCACCGTCACTGGAACGCCGATTGTCCGCAGAATCAACCATGACCACAGGCGCGCAAAGCCATGCTGAACGCGCCCGCCCCGATCTACGAACGATGAAAGAAGTGAAAGTATTGCCAGGACGATGGTGTAGCTCCAGATCAACGGGTCGAAGATCAGGTACGACCGGAGGCGGCTGAGCAGATCCATTACGCGGAGATTCCCAAGGCGCGCATGGCCTCACCCACAAGGTAAATGGAACCGGTGATCACCACCACTCCATTAGGTTTTGCCAGGGAACGCGCGCGCGCAATCGCCGCAGGTACATTTTCCGCAGTTTCCACATCGGCTCCGGTGCGCTGCGCTGCCTCGCGGATTTCCTCAGGGGTAGCAGAGCGCGGATTCTCTGCCTGAGTGGCAATCACGTGCTCCGTCACAGGAAACAGTATCTCTTCCATTTCGTGCACCGCCTTGTCGCGCATTGCGCCAAATATCATCGTCTTTGGCCGATCATCATACCGTTCCGAAAGCGCCGACCGCAGCGCCCAGGCGCCTGCTGGATTGTGTGCCACATCGAGCACGAGCTCTGGCATGTCCTTTGTCGCGGGAAGAATGTGGAAGCGGGCTGGCCAGTGGGTATCGCGGATGCCGCGCTCGACCTGCGCGGCAGTAACTTTGAACCCGTGCTGGTTCAATTCCACCGCTGCTGCAATCGCCAGGGCAACATTGCGCAACTGGTGCCTCCCTATAAGTGGCGATTGCACCTGAATCCGCTCCCCGAGCACCGTAAGGGGATATGAACTGCGCCCGCTTCGTTCGCTTGTACCGTTTCCCCTGATGTATACCTCCGATCCCGGGGAAACGGGCGGCACATAGGGCACAGCACTCACCGCGCGGGCCTGGCGTTCGAGAATCGTGTTTCCAATTACGTCATTCGCCTCCGGATGTTGCGGCAGCGTGACCACCGCTCCACCGGCGCGGATGATTCCGGCTTTCTCCCGAGCGATCTCGCCCACCGTATTTCCAAGGAACTTCTGGTGATCCAGTGAAATATCGGTTATTACCGAAAGCCGCGGCTCGACAACATTGGTGGCATCCAGCCGCCCACCCATGCCTACCTCCAACACCGCAATATCAACTTTGCTTAGGGCGAAGTAGCCGAAGGCGATAGCGGTCAGCATTTCAAAAAAGCTGGGATGCCATGGCAGCTCTCCTGCTCTCACCAACCCATTTGCGATTTCCTCTACTCGATCATGAACCTTGGCGAATTCGGCATCGTTGATTTCTCGTCCGCCCACGCGAATCCGTTCATTCAGTCGAATCAGGTGCGGAGATGTGTACAGTGCGGTGCGATAACCTGCGGCGTGGAGAATCGCAGCTAGAGTTGCTGCTGTGCTCCCTTTGCCATTGGTGCCGGCAATGAGCACCGCTGGAAATTTCTTTTCGGGATGTCCCATCGCACCCAGGAGCACGCGCATGTGTTCCAGGTCGAACTTGTGCGACGGCATGGTCGCCAGTTCGTGTCCCAATGCATACAAGTTTGCGACAGCGGTTTCGTAGGACATTGGTTCTACAGTTCCAGGTACGAAGCAAAATGCAGATAAGGAGTGCATCAGCCCGCAGCGACAGAATTATAGTTGTTCAGTTGCGACGCGGAACCTGCTAATGCGTGCCGTTGGCCGGCGCCATGAAGGACAATGCCCGCGCAATGTAGGGTTTGAGCTGCTTGCGGTGCACTACGGCATCCAGCATTCCGTGCTCCAGCAGAAATTCGCTGCGCTGAAAACCTTCCGGAAGTTTCTGGCGGATGGTTTGCTCAATCACGCGCGGCCCAGCAAAGCCGATCAGCGCGCCTGGTTCCGCGATATTCAGATCACCCAACATGGCGTAGGAAGCTGTTACTCCGCCGGTGGTGGGATCCGTCAGAACAGAAATGTAGGGCACTTTGGCTTCGTCCATCGCTGCTAGTGCGGCAGAGATTTTGGCCAGCTGCATCAGGCTCACGGCGCCCTCCATCATGCGGGCCCCGCCCGAGGCCGAAACTATGATCAGAGGGGTTCCGCTCGCCGTGGCGCGCTCCACCGCTCGTGTAATCGTTTCCCCTACCACTGCACCCATGCTCCCACCAATAAACGAATACTCCATCGCGCTGACAATGACTAGCCGCCCTTCCAGCTTGCCGCGAGCATTGATCACCGCGTCTTTCAGTCCCGTATCGCGTTGCGCGGTGCGCAGACGCTGGTTATAAGACTTTAAGTCCACAAACTTCAGCGGGTCGGTTGACTCAAGGTTGGCATCATCTGTTTCGTACTCATTATTGTCGAGCAGTTGCGCCAGCCGCGTGCGTGCGTCAATACGGAAGTGCCGATCGCACTTGGGACACACATTCAAGTTCTCTTCCAGGTCCTTCTTCCAGATGATCTGGCGGCATTGATCACATTTCACCCACAACCCCTCGGTGCGCACCTTGCGCTCGCCGGAAGTGTCCAGTTCGCTATCTTGCCGCTTGAACCAAGCCATAGAGATTTCCGATTTCCCGACTCCGCAAATACAGATTACCCGATTCTTTAGTACTCAATCCCTCGTTGGGCCATCACGCCCTTTTCATAAGCATGTTTCACTTGCCGCATTTCAGTGACGGTGTCCGCCAACTCAGTAATTGTCGGGTGGGCATTACGGCCGGTCAATATTACGTGTACCATCTCCGGTTTTCGCTTCAGCGACTCTGCCACTTTTGCGACGTCCAGCATACCGTAGCTTATCGCGTAATTAATTTCATCCAGAATCACCAGATCCCATTCACCGGACTGGATCGCACGTTCCGCCTCCGCCCAAGCCTCCTCTACCATGCGCACGTCTTCGGGATCGGGCTTCTCCGTGCCCACCTTTACAAATCCGCGGCCCATCTGCTTCATGATGAACTTGTCCCCGAACGCCTTCACCGCGTCCAGTTCACCGTAGTGCCATGAGCCCTTCAAAAACTGCAGCATCAGGACCCGCATGCCCTGACCGACAGCGCGCAGCGCCGTGCCCATGGCGGCGGTGGTCTTGCCCTTGCCCGGCCCGGTATTCACGATGATGAGACCGCGTCTGACTTCGGCCATTAATTACCAGATTGCAAAATTACACTGCGTTTGCAATTTCACGATTGTACTTGGCCTGCGTGTTCTTTGCCGCGTTGACTTGCCGCTTGCTGCCACCTAACATTGCGGCTTTCTCATAGGGACTACCCAATGCGATGCTTTCGTTGGCTTGAATTTGTTGCTCTTCTTGGGTTCGGTTGCGCAGTTTCAGCGGCCCTTTCCGCCCAAACTGCTCCCATCACCCTGAGCGTTGATGCCAGCGAGGCGCCGCGCCGAGTGTTTCATGCTCATCTCGCGTTTCCCGTCTCTTCTGGCCCGCTCACCCTGGTATATCCCAAGTGGCTTCCCGGCAATCACCGTCCAACGGGGCCAATTAATAATCTGATTGCCCTGAAGATCATGGCCGCCGGCCACCTGCTCGCCTGGCGACGCGATGACGTTGATATGTACGCTTTCCACTGCGAAGTTCCACCCGGCGCCAACACGCTGGAAGTCTGGTTCAACTACGTTACTCCGAGCCACGGACCTGGGCGCTTCGATCCCGTCAGCACCGACCAGCTCATGATTCTGAATTGGAACGTGGTCCTGCTCTATCCGCAGGGTAAGCCGGCAGCCGATTACACCTACAAGGCAAGCCTGCGCCTGCCCCCTGGCTGGAAATTTGGCACCGCGCTGCCGATCGAAAGCCAGTCCGGCGACACCGTTAATTTCGCCCCTGCCTCGCTCGTAACTCTGGTTGATTCTCCCCTGCTCGCGGGTGCTCATTACCGCGCGGTCCCTTTGCCCGCCCCCGGCACGCCTCCACAGGAGCTTGATATGGCGGCTGATTCCGACGAGGCGCTGCAGGCTTCACCGGCGCTCATCCAGAATTATCAGCGGCTCATGGCTGAGGCCGCCGCACTCTTTGGCGCTCATCATTATCGCGATTACCATTTCTTGCTTTCGCTGAGTGATCTGGAGAACGGCAGCGGGCTTGAACATCACGAGTCCAGCGACAATCGCGTCGAGGAGCGGTTACTGATAGATGCCGATCGCCGTAAACTCATGGCCGGCCTCTTGCCCCATGAATTCGTACATTCCTGGAATGGCAAGTACCGCCGCCCGGCTGGACTTCTCACTCCTGATTACCAGCAGCCGATGAAGGGCAGTCTCCTATGGATTTACGAAGGCCTCACCGAATATCTAGGCGAGATACTCATGGCACGAAGCGGTCTGGCCACGCCTGAGCAGTTCCGCGAAGGCCTAGCCCTCACCGCCGCCAACATGGATCACCACGCCGGACGGATCTGGCGCCCTCTCGAGGACACGGCCGTATCGGCGCAGCTGCTCTATGAGGCGCCGCCGGAATGGACTTCCTGGCGCCGCAGCGCCGATTTCTATCCCGAGAGCGTGCTCATCTGGCTGGAAGCCGACACCATCATTCGTAACCAGACAACCGGCAAGCGCTCACTGGATGATTTCTGTCGCGCCTTCTTCGGTCCACCCAGCGGACCGCCCACCGTAAAACCTTACGTGCTGGAGGACGTTATTGTGGCGCTCAACCAGGTCGCTCCCTATGATTGGAAGTCTTTCTTCGGGAGTCGCGTTGTCGCAGTCAATACACGCGCTCCGCTAGGCGGGATCCAACAAGGCGGCTGGACATTGGTTTATAACGATACGCCGAATGAACTCCGTAAGTCGGCGGAAAAGACCTATCATTTTTTCGATCTCACTGATTCACTCGGCATGGTGCTGCGGAAGTCTCAAAATCCGAAAGAGGGAACAATCGCGGATGTTGTCCCTGGAATGCCGGCGGCCCAGGCTGGAGTCGCACCCGGAATGGTGCTGCTGGCGATCAACGGCCGGCGATGGTCGCCTGAAATCTTGAAAGACGTGCTGCGCAGCACCCAGAAACCAAGTGCTGGCAAGCTCGAGCTTCTGGTGGAAAATGTTGGCTTCTATAAAACTCTGGTAGTGAACTACGAAGGCGGTCCCCAATCCCCCCATCTTGTGCGCCTTGCATCGCAACCCGACCTGCTGAGCGACATCATCAAGCCCCGCGCAGCAGGACAGCAGTAGAGCGAAAGGACCAATGATCTCAGTGGCCCAGGTGGTAAGGATGTCCCTTGAGGATGGAGTACGCGCGGTAGAGTTGCTCGAGCATCACCACTCTCGCAAGTTCATGCGGCAGGGTCATCTTGCTCAAAGAGAGCACCAATGATGCTTTGCTGCGGGTCTGCTGGCTGAAA
Source organism: Terriglobales bacterium (assembly GCA_035651655.1). NCBI lineage: Bacteria > Pseudomonadati > Acidobacteriota > Terriglobia > Terriglobales > Terriglobales bacterium. Next base: position 70,483 of record DASRFG010000024.1, on the reverse strand, counting down.
CCGTCCGCCGGACCTATTGCAAAAAGCAGAGGCTGCGGGCTGCGGTTCTGATGGTCACCAATGAATCTAGCGAGTTCTTCCGAGGTAAGCTGCCGACCGGCCGTGTCCAGCAACACCAGGCTTGGAGCCCTTGGTGCTTTCTTTTCCATCATGCGCAGCAGCGCGGCTTCGCTCGCTAGCGAGAGCGCATCTACCTGGGTAAATCCATTCAGCCGCTCCAGGTATTCGGCGGTCAAACTTTGAATTGCGGGCTGCTTCGTCTTGCCAATCCAGACAATATGAAGCTTCACAGAAAGAGGATTGTACCTCCCAGGTCACCTGGGAGGGGAAAGGAGTAGGTTTCTACGCCTTCTTGCGGCGGGCTCGCGGCGGGACAGATTCTACAGCTTCGCCCACTAACGGCGAAGCTTTTTGGCGCTTGCGGCTCGTCAGCGCAGAAGGTTCCAGGCGCTTGGCGGACTTCCACAGCCGTTCCAGATCATAAAACCTCCGTGCCCGCTCGGAGAAAACGTGGACCACAAAATCCACGTAGTCCAGCAAGACCCACTCAGCCTGGTTATAGCCCTCAACGTGGGTGGGCCTCATGCCGTAACGAGTGAGCCTGTGCTCAACCTCATCGGCAATGGCCTGGATCTGCCGCGGATTGGTCCCGCTGCAAACCACGAAGTAATCGGTGAACGCGCCGGAATTCTTTTCCATCTCCAGCACAGATATATCTTCCGCCTTTTTTTCCACGCAGGCGGAGATGGCATCGGAAACTTGCTGCTTCAGGGTATTCTTTTTGGCCATTCGGAGAATTCGATGGGAAACTGCGTTGCTATGCTTCCCGCACTCAGATTAATTTCACCACGGTTCTGCTGCTCTGAACTTGAATTTTCCATGAATTCAGCTCTCACCGTGGTACAACCGCATTTTCTTTATATATCCCGCCACCGCGGGGTGCACGTACTTCGTCAGTGACTTACCGTGGGCAGCGACCTGACGCACCTGAGTGGCGGAAACGGGCACGTTCACCCCTTCCAGCAGGTGAATTCGTGCCGGCCCTAATACCAATTCGCCCTTCGCAGGCTGATGGCGGAACGGTTTGGTCACATGCGCGGAGGGACGAATCCCGGGTGGCAACGCATTCGCGACATCGGCCAGCGTATACCCCGGGCGACTGCCCACAATGAACTCACATTCCGCCAGCAGAGCTTCCGAGTCCTTCCAGGTTGCGATCTCCAGGAATGCGTCAATACCAATCAGAAAAAACAGGCGGTCGCTCTTGCCCAGCGTTCTTTTGAACCGCCGCACTGTATCGACGCTGTAATTCGCTCCCGCGGCGCCCTGGTGTTGATCACCTGACTTCGCGGCCGTTTCCGAGCGGCGCTTCGCCTTTGCAGCAGTTCCTGAATCATGTGCCGATGGCGATGCTGCGCTTGGCGACTCCAGCAGCGATGGCAGGAATGCCTTCTCATCCTGCGTGGCCAAAGCCAACATTGCGTAACGGTGCTCGAATGCAGTTGAAGGTTGTGCCTTGTGCGGCGGCACATACGCCGGAATGAAATGCACCTGCTTTAATTCGTGTTGTTTCTGTGCCTCTTGTGCCAAGACAATGTGCCCGCGGTGCACCGGATCGAAAGTACCGCCAAAAAGGGCGACGTTCATGTTTTAGTCTGCCACCTGCGAGGTCGGCTGCGCTGCCGTGCGCTCCTGCTCGCGCATTTCCTGCAGGCGCTCCGCCATGGCGTATTTCAGCTCCTCGATACCCTTGCCGGTCACGGCGGAAATCGGAAAGAGCTCCAGCCCTTGCTTCTTGGCGTAACGGCGCAGCTTGGCCAGCTTGTCCTTATTCGCGACATCTATTTTCGATGCCACCAGGACCATCGGCTTTTCTTCCAGGTGCGCGCCGAAGCTCTTCAGCTCCCCCATGATTACCTCAACATCATGCACGGGTTCGGGCCGGCCGCTCGCGTCTGAGACATCCACCAGGTGAGCCAATAGGCGCGTGCGCTCAACGTGGCGGAGGAACTGCGTCCCCAGTCCAGCTCCGGTGTGCGCGCCTTCAATCAATCCGGGAATGTCGGCGACAACAAAGCTGATCTGCTCGGGTTCGTTTCCCACGGCAACTACACCCAGGTTGGGCTGGAGAGTAGTAAATGGATAATCGGCAATCTTGGGGCGAGCAGCGGAAATCCGCGAAATCAGCGTGGACTTGCCGACATTGGGATAACCCACTAGCCCCACATCGGCCAGCAGCTTGAGTTCCAGGCGATACGCGCGTTCCTCGCCGGGCTTACCGGGCTCACATTCGCGCGGCGCCTGATGAGTAGACGTTGCAAAACGCGCATTTCCCCTGCCGCCGCGCCCACCCCGGGCGATGACCAAACGCTCATCCGGCTGCGAGAAATCATGGATCCTCTCCCCGCTCTCATCGTCATAGACGATCGTACCCACCGGAACTTTCAACACCACATCGGCGCCCTCACGCCCGGTTTTGTTCGAGCCTTCACCGTGGCGCCCACGCTCCGCCTTGTATTCGGGATTGAAGCGAAAGTGCACCAACGTGTTGTGGCGCTCGCTCGACTCCATGATCACGTCGCCGCCCTTACCACCGTCCCCGCCCGACGGGCCACCGCGGGGAACGAACTTCTCCCGCCGGAAGGCCATGCAGCCATTGCCGCCCCCTCCCGCCATCACCCGGATTTTTGCTTCATCAATAAACATCAGCTCTCACGGCAAAACAAAAGGCCTCGCCGATGCACGAGGCCTTCTCTTCTCATTAACGAAAACTGAAATTGAACTTTGCGTCCTCGTCCTCTGTGGTCTTAACTTACGACTCGGGAACCGGCTCGACCATCACGAACTTCCCCATGGAGCCCTTATCTACAAACTTCAACTTGCCGCTGATCTTTGCAAACAGCGTGTCGTCCTTGCCCCGGCCAACGTTCAGGCCCGGCTTGACGCGTGTGCCACGTTGCCGCACGATGATGGTGCCGCCGGGTACAACCTGTCCTCCAAAAGCTTTAAACCCCAGCCGCTGGGAATTGGAATCGCGGCCATTTCGTGAACTTCCTAGGCCCTTTTTATGCGCCATTGCTGATTTCCTCTCAACAACTCTCTCTTCAGATTTTCGTCCGCCGGCTCGTTCCCGCGCTTTACTTCTTTTTCTTGGGTGCGCCCTTCGCTTTCGACCTTGCTTTTCCGCGGCCAGCAGTTTTCTTCGCCGTTCCGCCCTCGCTTGCTTGTGCCTTGACCTTGGGCGTTGCCTTCTCGCTTGCTTCTCCGGCGCCTTCCTCCACCTCCGGCTTCGTCTTCTTAGGCTTGGCTGCCTTCGCTGGCTCCTCGGGCGCGGTGAAGCGCTGCCCATCAAACGTAATCTCCGTGATCCTTACCGCGGTGAACGGCTGCCGGTGGCCAGCCAGCTTTTTGTACTGCTTCTTACGCTTGTAGTGGAAGACCAGCACCTTGTCGGCACGGCCTTCGCCCACAACGCGGCCGGTTACTAGCGCCTCCGACTGCGGCCTGCCTACCTCACCATCAGAAGGGGAGACAACCAGCACTTCGCCGAACTCCACCTTGCCATTGTCGCGTGAGGACTCGGCCAGCTTCTCCACTCGGATAACGTCGCCGGGCGCGACCCGATACTGCTTCCCCCCGGTGCGAATCACTGCGTACATGATGCCTCTCTAGTCTGAGTCCCACTCGCGCAGAAGCGCGTCGGGGGCGCCTACGTTGTGCTTGCTGTGTTCCTTCGCCGGCGTCAGGACGCAACGGCTTCGGGCGACCCCAGAACGGGGCGCAAATACAGGCAAACTGAACTATTTTAGCGTGTGCTGCGAAATAGCGTCAAACTGCGGCAGGCGTTAAGTGCAAAACTCCCCCGCTTGTGGGAAAATCGCGGGCTACAAAATCACCTGAGGTGCATGATGCGTAATTTTCTGTGGATAGGATTTCTGCTGCTGGTTGTCAGCTCTGTCGGCTTCGCACAAGAGGCTACACAAGAAAAGCCTTCGGCCGCGAAGGCAACCAAAAAGGCCGAGCGCGCCGGAGTTCCCGATAAAAATTTGATGCAGAAGATCTGGGACGGCTGGGGCACCCTGGATCCCGCCAACGTCGCCAAATTCTACGCCAAAGGCCCGGAGCACGTGTTCTTCGACATCGCGCCCCTTAAATACAACTCGTGGGAGGAGTATCAGGAGGGCGTGAAGAAGGTTTTAGCCAGCTTTCAATCTATTCAGGCCACCGTCAATGGTGACGCGCGCCTGCATCGCAATGGCAAACTCGTCTGGGGCACTGCCACCGTTCACCACGAGGACGCGATGAAAGATGGCACCAAAGGCCAGGGCGACTTCCGCTGGACCGTGATCTGGGAAAAGACCGGCAAGGATTGGCTCATCGTGCACGAGCACATCTCCGAGCCACTGGCCGCGCTGGAGAAGGCCCCGCAAGGACAGTAGAGCTTTCAGCGAGGACAATCGAACGATTGGTATTTCATTAGTTCATTTGGCCGGCAGCACTACTTCCTGTACCGACTTGCATTTCTCGCGCAGGTCCACGGCCACCGCATTGGGCTGGCGCTGCGGGGCTTCGAGGTTAAATTCCAGGGGCATGCGGGCGCGCTCGGTTAATCCTTCGAAGCGGGCGCGTCCGTCGACATTGGTGGAGACCTGGAGGTCCATCTTGTGGAACCCGCCAAAGCCGTAGCGCATGTGGACCGAGATCTGCGCCGCGTAAATCGGCTTCAGCTCCCCGTCGGTGACATGAAACTCCACTGAGCAGTTGCCCAGTCCAGCATCCACCACCGGGACCTGGTGCGAAGGATCGTTGGGGCTGGGCTGAGCCTGAGCGGCGGAACTCACAACAGGCTGCCCTTGCGCTGTACACAGCTGTAAAGCTATGGCCAGTGACAAGGCCAGCAATAGCGTATGCATTCTTCTTTTTTCCAAATCCTACTGAATCAAACTTGGCTCCGCCCCGTTCTCATCCGGCAAGATGACCGTCGCGGCGGCGACTTTGTCTCCCGGCTCCAGGTTCAGCAGGCGGACACCCTGAGTGGAGCGGCCGGCCTCGCGAATCTGGCGCGTGTCAATGCGGATGATCTTGCCGTAGTGGCTGATGAGCATCGCCTCAGAGGTCTCGTCCACCAGCATAATGCCTACGACTTTGCCGTTGCGCTCGGTGGTCTTCACGTTGATGACGCCCTTGCCACCGCGGGTCTGCAGACGGTATTCGTCAACCCCGGTGCGCTTGCCGTATCCGTTCTCGGTGACGGAGAGGATCATGCTGGGGTGTTCTGCCGCAGCGGCTGAAGCCCCTTCCCCTTTTGCTCCCTTTTTCGCAGGGCTTAAGCCTTGCGCTTCCACGGTTGAGCCAGCGGACTTGGAGCGAGCAGATTTGGAGTCGTCGGACTTGGCAGCTTTGCCCTCTCCGGCTTTGCCGTCTGTCTTCTTCGGCTCGGCTTCGGCAGCTCCCGCGCCCGTGACCTCTTCCACCTTCTGCTGAATGGTGGGCGCGACAGGCGCTTTCCCCGGCTTCGGTGTGACCGCCATGCCGACAATGTAGTCGCCCTTGTCGAGGTCCATCCCGCGAACGCCGTAAGCAGGACGTCCCATGGGACGAACGTCCTCTTCGTCGAAGCGGATCGCCTGACCTTCATGCGACGCCAGGAACACGATCTGGTTGCCGTCAGTGACATGGGCGGCGACCAGTTCGTCGTCTTTCTCGATGCCGATGGCGATAATGCCGCGCGACATCACATTGGAAAAATCTTTCAGCGGCGTCTTCTTCACCGTGCCTTTACGGGTAACGAAGAAGACGTGCTTGCCCTCTTCCTCCAAGTCGCGCACTTCGAGCAGCGCCCGGAAGGTTTCTCCCGGCTGCAGCGCGACCAGATTGCCGATGTGCTTGCCCTTGCCGGCGGCGCTCACATCCGGCACTTCATACACCTTGAGCCAGTAAACACGGCCGGTGTTGGTAAAGATCAGAATGTAGGCGTGCGTCGAGGCGATGAACAGATGCTCGACAAAATCCTCGTCACGCGTCTTCATGCCGGTGCGCCCGGTGCCACCGCGCCGCTGCTGACGATAGGTGGAGATGGGAGTGCGCTTGAAGTAGCCGGAGTGGCTGACCGTGACCGCCACTTGTTCGTCGGCGATCAAGTCTTCGAGTTGGATTTCGGCAGTCTCGTCCTGGATCTCAGTCTTGCGGTCGTCGCCGTACTGCTTCTTGATTTCTTCCAGCTCTTTAACAATGACACCGCGCAGCTTCTTTTCCGATCCCAGAATGGCTTCGTATTCGGTAATGTGCTCGCGGGTTTCGCTCAGCTCTTTGGTGATTTCATCAATCGAGAGCCTGGTCAGGCGGTGCAATTGCAACTCGAGAATGGCATCGGCCTGGCGCGTGCTGAAGGGCTTCTCAGGGCTGAGTTTGGGAGCGCGACCAGTGGTATTGATGTCAATCTTCTTGCCACCAAAGTAGGCCACCAGGTTCTCACGCGCGTCGCTACGATTGGCGCTGCCGCGGATGATTACGATCACGTTGTCAAGATGATCGAGCGCGGTGATGTAGCCTTCCAAAATGTGCTCGCGCTCACGGGCCTTGGATAGCAGGTATGCGGTGCGGCGGCGGACCACGTCCACCCGATGATCAATAAAATGCTGAATGGCGGGGATGAGGCCCAGCTCCCGCGGCTGGCCATTCACTACGGCCAGGAAGATCATGCTGAAGCTCTCCTGCATCTGAGTGTGCTTGAAGAGCTGGTTCAGGATGATCTGGGGCTCGGCGCCGCGCTTGAGCTCGATCACGATGCGCATGCCGGTGCGGTCGGACTCGTCACGAATGTCGGAGACGTCGTCAACCGTCTTGTTGTTCACCAGCTCGGCGATACGTTCGACCAAGCGCGCTTTGTTCACCTGATACGGAATTTCCGTAACGATGATCGCCTGGCGTTCTTTGGTGATGTTCTCAGTGGCGGCGCGGGCACGCATCATGAAGCGGCCGCGTCCGGTCTTGTAGGCCTCCAGAATGCCGCTGCGGCCGTGGATAATGCCGGCGGTCGGGAAGTCCGGTCCCTTAACAAATTTCAAAATTTCCGGTAACGGCGTCGCCGGATTGTTCACCAGCGTAATGGTGGCATCCACGATCTCAGTCAAATTGTGCGGCGGAATGTTGGTCGCCATGCCCACGGCAATGCCATTGGCGCCATTGATCAGCAGGTTGGGAATTTTCGTCGGCAGGACCACCGGCTCGGTGCCGGTATTATCGAAATTCTCGACAAAATCCACCGTGTCCTTATCAATGTCCGCCAGCATCTCTTCCGCGATCGCGGTGAGGCGACACTCGGTATATCGGTAGGCCGCGGCGGGATCTCCATCCACCGAGCCGAAGTTTCCCTGGCCGTCTACCAAGGGGTAGCGCATGGAGAACGGCTGGGCCATGCGGACCAGCGAATCGTACAGGGCAGCGTCACCATGCGGATGGTACTTACCCAGGCATTCGCCGACCACCTTGGCGCACTTGAGGTGCTTGCGGTTGTGCAGCAAGCCCATATCGTGCATGGCGTAAAGAATGCGGCGATGCACGGGCTTCAGGCCGTCTTTTACGTCGGGCAGGGCGCGGCCGATGATCACCGACATGGAATAGTCGAGATACGACCGGCGCATCTCCTCTTCAATGTTGATGGGCTGCACGTTCGGGGGCAGGCCACCGTCACCGGATGGAGGCGTTAATGGAAGTTGAGGATCCTGTTCGTCAGCCATAGTTTCGTCTTTCGTTGACCGTTAAGTCTCGGCTCAGCAGAGACGCACTTAGCCACTGGGCGACATTGCCGTCCAGCCAAAAATTACCACCTGAACCGCGGTTTTGGTGGAACCGCGAACTTTCCGTAAGTGGTTGCATTTATAGGAAGTTAGTGCGTCTGCGAGCCTGATGTAATTATACCACGAGCAGGGACAAAATCTTCACCCTTTTAACCACAGAGGACTCAGAGAAACACAGAGTTTTTGAGATCGAATCCTTACCAGAAAGGGGATCACGAAGGGGCTTTTGAGAGGCTTGAAATCTTGAGAATTTGCTGTTTGCCCACTTCGCCGTGCGCTTGTTTGGTCGCGATTTGGTGATCCCTGTGCTCTCCGTGTTTCAAAAATACAAAACTTCGTGACCCTTCCTGTCGCTTGTGGTGAAAGGTCTGGTTTTGCTCTGTGCCCTCTGTGGTTAAAAATCCTTCGCGGTGAGAGTTTGGCTAGAAAATTACAACCTGGTTGGGGGCCGACGGCAGCATGAAATTGACCCCGCGCTGCTGGTTCGCGGTGATCGTAGCCGGCAAGTCCAGATCGGCCAGCAGAATCTTCCTGGTCCAGTAACCGGCGCTCCAGTATCCGGCAGATTCGTACAGCGCGGCGCCAATGATGGCATAGCTGGAGACCTCGTGCTGGTGCCCATCACGGAAGATCAGCACCGCAGGCCGGGCATTCCCGGCAGCCGCCCTCCGCGTATCACCTACCGGTTGAGTGCGGTTCGTCCGAGGTGAATCAACGTGCGCCTGGTTAACTTGCGCTACGTTGACTTGCGCCACGTTAACTTGGGCATCGGTGAGCCGAACAAAACGACCGCCCTGCAGTTCAATCATCAGCGGCTCTGCCGGCTTAACCGGTTCCGCGATGTGGATGGCCGGAACCGCAGCCTGTCCTTTTTCCATCGCTACCGGCTCTTCTTCGACGATCGGCTGGTCGCCCCAGAACAGGCCATCTCCAAAGAAGAAGGGCGCGGACCGGGACCGCGGAAAATGATGATGCCGATGAAATCCGCTTCCGAAGGTGATCTTGGTTCCACCGCTTTGCGGAGCCACGCCGGCAGCAGGCAAATGTGCCGCTACTGCCGAATGAGTGAATCCGGCGCCGGCAGAGACACGGCCCCCGACAACGCCGCTCAACGATCCGCCGCGCATCTGCCCGAGCGCCGGCGCCACTGCCAATAGCAGCAACGCCGTTACATTTGGGATTGGGGGCCGCCACATATATGCCGCCTCTTGTGCCGCCTCTACTCGCCCTTTGCAGCGGGCACATTGAAATCCACGCCGCGGTCGCTGTTCAGCTTCTCAGTCGCGTTCAGGTCGAGCATCGCCAGGGCAATCTTGCGGGGATGGCCAGGGGTCAAATCGTAGAGCGTGTCACCGAGGATGGCGTAATTCGTGACTTCAATTTTATGGCCGTCAAGAAATACCAGAATGCTGGTTGGCTGTGGAGCCTCGGGAGCGGGCGGCGGAGCAGGCATCTGGACCGACTCGGCTACCTGTGCGTCCGATTCCTTGCTGGCCTGCCGCTCGGACGCGCCATTGCCTCTCGAGTCGTCGTACTCGCGGTCATAGGCTGCGACCCTGGGAACGTAAGTGCGGCGATGCTCAAAGACGGTTTGCCCGGGTACTTCAGAGTCGTCGTTTTCAGATGGGTCCGTCTCGTAAGACGCGTAACCCATTCCCGAATCGAACCACACCGGCACCGCGACTGGCACGGCAATGGGGACAGCAACAGGGACTACACCTACAAACGGAGTGCGCACACGAAAATGCATGTGGGGGTTATGTTCAAAAGCCGGCCTGGTAAAGCCACGGGTTGTAGCTCCGAAGAAAACACCGCCGCCCCTGAATCCGCGCGGTCCCAGCGAGGTTACGCTCGGACCAATGTTCACCGGCGGCAAAGACGTGCGGCCGTTACTTAAAGACGTAACCAGCGGTGGAATTCCGTTAATTTGCGCGGAAAGCGAAGGTACAACCAGCGCAGCAAGGACAAGTCCGGTAGCAAGAAGCGATAACCGTTTCACAAGCGAATCATAACTCACTAATGACAACATGGCGCGGCCTCCGCGCAAACCTTGCATCTTCACCTAATTCCAACCCCGGCCCGAAACAGAAGTCGTGCCGGGCGGGGAGTCACAAGCCGGGGTTTCGGCCGGACAACTGTCTTCCCCGGTTGGAACTCACGCCTGCCCATTTGATGCGTCCGCCAACCTGAGGCTACATAAGATTCATGGTTAGCGGCCGCCGCAGCCTATCTGGGAAGGTGCACCAGACTCCACAAAGTATTGGCGGCGAGCAATCCAGACGCAAGCGCAAAGACTTGATTTCGCGCGCCAGTTTCGAGCAGGTCAGCCAACACACCGGAAATGAACACAAACAGGATTGGAATCGTCATCAGCACAAATCCAAGTCCAGGCTGATGCGGATTCAGCAGCCCCAGAAACAGGAGAAGTCCTGACACAATCACGGGCGCGCTATTGCCAAAGTACCGGGCACGTCGCCAAACCGAAAAAGTAACCAACGCCAGGGGCACAAGCACTATCAGCGCGGGGCTGGCCCGGACGATCACTTGCCCAAGCCGCCGGTAATTCGCCGCCATCAGTAATGCCCGGGGAGTGAAATCCAACAGGCGCGCGTGGCGAATGCTTTCCAGGAATGCAGCCGCGCTCAACGAGTATCCTGCCCACAGGACCACCAATGCCGCTGCGCAGCTCGCGGCGAAGATGGCCAGGGCAGCGCCCCGGCGTCCTGGCGCCAGATAGAGCAAAAAGCCGAGCGCGATCAGCAGGACGACCCACAGGGAAAATTGCGAGCCGACGGCAAGCGCCAGAGAAAGTCCGAGCAGCGCGATTCGCCGCCAGTTCCAAAGTACGCGCCGCGGCGCATAGAGTGTGTGTGCCACCGCAATCGAAGTGAAGACCGCGCCAAATGTTCCCCAGGCCGCGCCGATCTCCGGCTGCACTCCATAGCTGGCGCTCTGCGCGATGATGACTGGAGAAAAACAGTACAGTAGAAGCGCGATGTATCCGCCGGCGTTGCCGTACAGCCGCCGCGCCACATACCACAGCGAAGCTCCCAGCAGCACTCCGAAACAAATCCAGGGCGCGCGTACCAGCCAACGCCAGGGCTGAAGGCTTTGAGTATCCACAGGACCGTGCCAGCTAAAAAGAGCAAAGCTGCCCACCAGGTAATACAGCGGCGAGCGATACGGATCTTCGATATTGATCTGTCCATTCCGCCACTGGTCGAGCCCGCGCTGGATACGCGCGATCTCACTTCCAGATATTGGGTTGATGTACACCAGCCACAGGCACTGGGCCAGGAAGATGAGCAGCAGAAATCCGGCCGCGAACTGCGGTGTTCCGAATCTTTCGCGGGTGAAGAATTTCGCCATTTAACTGAGCCGAGTGTTTTACCATGTCACCGGCTGCGTAGGAGAAAGTTATTCATGCACGACTCGCAGGATCCGTTGTCTCTGGGCTCCCCACTACCAGGGGACAGCATTTCCGGGCAGCAATTGCCGCCGCCTCCGCCACCCGCGCCTTCTCTACTGCAAACCATTTTTTTCGGTCCGTACGGATTGCGTGCCGGATGGCGGCTGCTTATCTATTTTGCTTTTGCCGGCAGCTGCTACTTTCTCCTGGCGCTGTTGGCGAGGGCGCTGCTCCGTCCTGGACGTGGGTTCCAGCCCGGAGTGGTCTTCGCCGGTGAGTCGCTTCTTTTTCTCTCCGCCTTCATCCCGGCGGTAATCATGGGCGCAATCGAGAAGCGCTCGCTGGCCGCGTACGGCTTGCCTGCACGAGGCGCGTTCGGCAAAAGCTTTTGGGTGGGCAATCTCTGGGGCCTTGTGGCAATCAGCGCGCTTATCTATGCACTACACGGAGGACACGCCTTCGACTATGGGCACCTGGTGCTGCATGGTGCGCGCATTATTAAATGGGCGCTCTATTGGGGAGTGTTCTTCCTGCTGGTCGGTTTGTTCGAAGAATTCTCTTTTCGTGGTTACACACTTTTCACGCTTTACACCGGGATTGGTTTCTGGCCGGCAGCGGTATTACTTTCGGCTGCCTTCGGCGGTGTACACCTGGGAAATCCGGGCGAAGAATGGGTAGGGGGGCTGAGCGCCGGTCTGATCGGACTCTTTTTCTGCCTTACCCTGCGCCGAACCGGCAGCCTGTGGTGGGCGATCGGCTTCCATCTCTCGTTTGATTGGGGTGAGACGTTTCTCTATTCCGTGCCCAATAGCGGATTCGTCACTCCCGGGCACCTGTTGAGTTCCACGTTCCACGGCCCCCGTTGGCTCACTGGCGGGTCCGTAGGCCCCGAAGGCAGTGTGTTGGTATTTGTCCTGATTGCGCTTCTGTTTGTGGTGTTTAACGCGCTGTACAGAGAAGTGAAGTATCCCGTTGACGCGGTGCGCGCCCCCGCAATTTCGCCGCCGGAGATTCTTGCGTAGGCCCAGCCGCCCTCGGCTGGGCAGCTGAGCGAAGCTCAGCACGAAATACGCTGACTGCCGAGCCAGCGCTTGGCCGCACAGTGAGGGCGCCTGTGCCCAGGTGAGTCTAAATGTCCAGGTTCTTCACATCCAGCGCATTGTCCTCGATGAACTTGCGCCGCGCCTCGACATCTTCGCCCATCAGGGTGGTAAAGATGGCTTCGCACTCAGCGATGTCTTCCAGCTTTACTGAGAGCAGGGTACGACGCTCGGGATCCATCGTCGTCTCCCAAAGCTGTTCTGCGGTCATTTCGCCCAGACCTTTGTAGCGTTGGATGATGAAGTCCTTGCGTCCCTCGTTCAGCACATGGTCAAAGAGTTCGCGGGCGCTATGTTTCTCCACCACTTCGGGCTCAGCTGATTTTTTCTTCGCTGCCGCCTTGGGCGTCTTTTTCTGGGCTTTTTCCTGCTCTTCGCGCTCCGCATCGCTCAGTTCGTCGCCGTTTGCGCCAGCTGCGGCGGCAGGAGCTTTGGCCATGGTCTCAATCACGAACGGCGGCTCCATGTTGGCTTCAATCTGCTTGTACTTCGACATCATCTGACGGTACTCGGGCGTAGACGCCAACTCCCAATTCAGCACGTGCTCGGCGCCCTGGGCGTTGACGAACACCGCCTCCCACAAATTGTGCTCTTCGTCGAAGCGCAACTCCACGTTCTTGAAGCCTTGCGGTTTTTGCAGCTTCTTCAATTCCTTTTCGAGCTGGACGATCTTGCGCGGCGCGTTCTTCTTGTCGCCTTCGAAATCAGCACGCTTCGCCAAATCGAGTTTGGGCAGCAGCTCGGTGACTTTCTGATCGCGCAAACGCTTGTCCACTTTGTCGAAGAAACTCAGATACTCGTTCAGTATGGTCATGAAGCGAGTGAGCGGCGCACCTTCCAGGCGGGCGGCGCCTTCGCCGTAGCGGACAGTCAAACCATCAGCCGCGCGCTTCACCATCACCTTGACGAAGTCGCGGTCGTCTTTGATGTACTGCTGCGACTTGCCTTTCTTCAGAGAGTAGAGCGGCGGCTGCGCGATGAACACATTGCCACGCTTGATCAGCTCCTGCATGTGGCGGAAGAAGAAGGTCAGCAGCAACGTCCGAATGTGCGACCCGTCCACGTCGGCGTCGGTCATCAGGATGACTTTGCCGTAGCGCAGCTTTGCCGGATCGAAGTCCTCTTTGGAAATGCCGGTGCCGAGGGCGGTGATCATGTCACGGATGCCTTCGTGGCTGAGCATCTTGTCGTAGCGGGCCTTCTCCACGTTTAGAATTTTGCCCTTAAGCGGCAGGATCGCCTGAAAACGGCGGTCGCGGCCCTGCTTGGCAGTGCCGCCTGCGGATTCGCCTTCTACCAGGAAGAGTTCGCAGCGGTCGGGCTGGCGCTCGGAACAGTCGGCCAGCTTACCCGGCAGGCCGCCTCCGTCCATGGCGCCTTTGCGGCGGGTCAGGTCGCGCGCCTTGCGGGCGGCTTCACGCGCGCGCGCTGCTTCGATCGCCTTGTTGATAATCCGGCGGCCAATCGGGGGGTTCTGTTCGAAGAACGCGCCCAAACGCTCGTTCACGAACGCCTGCACGATTCCGGCGATGTCGGAATTCAACTTGCCCTTGGTCTGGCCTTCAAACTGAGGCTGCGGCAGTTTTACGCTGATTACCGCCACCAGGCCCTCGCGAACGTCGTCGCCGGTAAGATTCTCTTTGATGTCCTTGAACAGGCCCAACTGCTGGCCGGCATAGTTGATGGTGCGGGTGAGGGCGGTCCGGAATCCGGAGAGGTGCGTGCCACCATCTACCGTGTTGATGTTGTTCGCAAAGCTGAAAATACTCTCCGAATAGCCATCGTTGTACTGCAGCCCAATCTCCAGCACCACACCGTCGCGCTCCGCCTCCATGTAAATAGGACGGTCGTGGAGCACGCTCTTGCCTTTGTTCAGGTGCTTGATAAATTCCGCGATGCCACCGTTGTACTTGAATTCAACTTTCTTGGGTTCACCCGTCTTTGGGTCAGTCGCGCGCTCATCGGTCAACGTAATCAGCAGGCCTTTATTCAGGAAAGCCAGCTCGCGCAGGCGCTGAGCCAGGGTATCGAAGTTGTATTCCGTAGTGGTGAAAATCGTAGTGTCGGGCTTGAAGTGGACCTTGGTGCCTCGCTTCTTGGCTTGGCCAGTTTTCTTCAGCTTGCTGGTGGGCTCACCTTTGGAGTAGGTCTGCTCCCAGGTAAATCCGTCACGCCGGATTTCCAGCTCGAGCTCTTCGCTGAGCGCGTTAACGCACGAAACACCGACGCCGTGCAGTCCACCGGAAACTTTATAGCTGGAGGTATCGAACTTGCCGCCGGCATGCAGCTTGGTCATTACCACCTGAGCAGCAGGGACTTTCTCGCCATCAATTTCCATGTCGTCCACGGGAATACCGCGGCCGTTATCAACTACGGTGATGGAATTATCAATGTGGATGACAGTGTCAATACGATCGGCAAAGCCGGCCAGCGCTTCGTCAACCGAATTATCAACTACCTCGTAAACCAGGTGATGAAGTCCGAGCTCGCCCGTGGAGCCGATATACATGGCTGGGCGCTTGCGTACGGCTTCCATGCCACCAAGAACCTTGATGGAATCGGCGGTGTACTCCTGCGCGCCATTTCCGTTTACGGCGGCGACTGTGCCCTCCGTAGTGGACTTGCCGTTTTTCAATTTTGGTTCGGCAACGGGTTGAGCAAGGGTGGTTGCTTTTGTGGCCATTCAGCTCCGTTCAAAACGCGCGGGTCGGGCTTGCGACAGGGCGCTTTTCTGTCGGCTGGACTTTTGATTAAGTTATTGAAATTATACCCACTTAGTGGGCTTTCGACCCAGTGTTTATTGTACCACATCGAAGGTCGTTTTGGGGCCCTTTTGAGGCGGAAAAAAGGCAGGTATCTGTTCCCACAACAGGCCAGAATTCAGTAGTTTAGCAAGCCTACGAAACCGCTTTGACCGCACCCGGGGGAATCGCCGATGTGCAGAAAGCACAGCGCCGCGCATCAATGGGAATTTCGCTCAGGCACTCAGGACATTTCTTGGTTGTCGGATCGGGAGGCGGCTCCTTGCGCGAGCGTGAAATGAGCGCATTTATGGGTGTGACGACGAAGAAATAAACCGCCACCGCGATCAACAGAAAAGAAACCACGGCGTTCACAAATTCGCCGTACAAAAATGTGCTGCCGCGAACCGTGAATTTGAAGGCTGAGAAATCTGGCTTCCCTACGAGAGCCGCGATGAGCGGTGTCAGCAGGTCTTTGACAAATGCCGTTACCACCGCGCCGAACGCGGCGCCGATCACCACGGCAACAGCCAGGTCAATCACATTACCCCGCAACAGAAACTGCTTGAAGCCTTTCAGCATGGCGCGCCCCCAAACTGCAGTGCGTCAGCTTAGTCCCGGGAGATAGACGAGTCAATTGGGTGCCGCTCCTGTGCAACTCTCATCAGAGTTGCAGCAACTTATCTTGTCGTGGCCCAGTTAAAAGACAAGATCGAGAACGCGCTGAACGAGGCGCGCATATTGATTCTTGGCGGTCAGGTGCTGATCGGATTCAGCTACCGGGCCGTCTTCGAACCGGGATTCCGGGGGTTGACATCGTTCTCGCGTACGCTGCTGACCGTGAGTTTGGGACTGATGCTGGTTGGTTTGGGCTTGGCACTCTCGCCCGCTTCCTACCACCGTATTGTCGAAGCTGGCCAAATCAGCGAACGCTTTCATCGATTTTTGACCGTGGTGCTCGACATTGGACTGCTGCCGTTCGCGTTTGCTCTGGGTGCGGGCATGTATGTGGCCGGCGAAAGATTGGGTAACACAAGGCTGGCTATCGTCACAGGCCTGCTGACCCTGACCGCGGCCTTGTCCAGTTGGTACGGATTAGAGTTGTTCAAGCGGCTCAGGGAGGAAGGGCGGGGCCGGGTTTCAGCTACGGTCTGTCCCTCAGGAACAATGCCGAATCAGCCCGGAGAAGTTCAGCAACCCAGTCTTACTGAGAAGATCAAAGAAGTGTTGATCGAAGCCCGCATGGTTCTGCCAGGGGCTCAGGCGTTGCTGGGCTTTCAATTCATCATCATCCTGATGGACGGATTCAACGAACTGCCAGTGTCATCCCAATACATCCATTTTGCCAGCCTCGCCGCCAGTGCAATCTGCACCATACTGCTGATTACCCCCGCCGCCTACCACCGCATCGTGCTCGCGGGTGAAGATAGCGAAGACTTTCACCAGTTTGCCGGGCGCATCATGCTGGTTTCAATGTTCTTTATTGGGTTAGGAAGCAGCGGCGACTTCTACGTGGTGTGCCGCAAAGTAACCGGTTCGGTACCTTTGAGCATAGGCCTCTCGGCAGCGCTGCTGGCGTTCTTCTATGGCTTGTGGTTTGGCTGGACGACCTACCGGCGACGGACGGCATAGGATCGCGCGCCCAAAAAAAAGAGACGCAGTTTCCTGCGTCTCCCATGGAACCGGCGTAATCCTCGGCTCCGAGGGCCAAGCTCAGATCCTCATCGGCATAACAATATAACGGTACTTGTACTGCTCGTTGTCCTCGGGGCGGAGCTGGCCGGCGGATTGTGAGTCCTTAAGCTCGAGGCGGACCTCCTGCGAATCGGCAGCTTTGAGGAAATCCAGCAGGTAGGCGGAATTAAACCCAATCGTCAATGGTTCGGCGGTGTAGGCGGTATCAATAGCATCTTCCGACTCACCGGCCTCAGTGGAGGAAGATGAGATCTTCAGCTCATTCTTCTCCAAGCGTAGCCGGATCGCACCCGAGCGCTCATCAGCAAACTGTGCTACGCGCTGGATGGCTGCATTCAGATCGTCACAGCGCACGGTGACGACTCTGGAGTTGTCCTTCGGCAGTACGGCTTCGTAATTGGGAAACTGCCCGGTGAGCTGACGCGAGGTAAGCAATCGGTGCCCGATGCGGAAGAACAGGGTGGACTCGTCCTTGGCGAACTCCAGCACGTCTTCATCGGAATTCTGGAGTAGCAGATGCAGTTCAGCCATCGCCTTCTTGGGCACCAGGGTCTTCATCTCGCCAACATTGGGGAACTTTTCCGCGGTCTCGATGTGTGCCAGGCGATGGCCATCGGTGGCCACCATGGTGATGGACTCCGGCTTCAACACCATGAGCGCGCCATTCAGGGTGTAGCGCGATTCTTCATTCGAGATGGCAAAAATGGTTTTGCTGATCAAGGTACGCAGCACGGAAACCGGGACCTTCACAATTCCCGCATTGGGAAACGCCGGTAGGCTGGGGAAGTTTGACTTCGCCATCCCGACCATTTTTGTGTTGGACCGTCCGGCGCGGATGTTAACCCAGTGGTTCTCCAGCAGCCTCAGAGAGATGTCGGTATCCGGCAGCAGCTTCACGTAATCGTAGAGCTTACGTGCCGGGATCGTGCATGCACCTTCCTTCTTGACCTTGGCCGGGCAGGAGGTCCGCAAGCTGAGGTCGAGGTCCGTGGCGGTAATGGAGAGCCGGTCTCCTGCGGCCTCAAACAAAAAGTTGGAAAGGATAGGAATGGTGGTCTTGCGCTCAACCACACCCTGCGTAGCCGTCAACTCCCGGAGGAGTTCTGATCGGCTTACGGCAATTTCCAGTGTGGAGGTTCCTGCTGCGGTAAGAGTGGCTTCTGCCGGCATAAGTGGCACCCCGGGGAGTGAACCCCGCTATTATTAATCCTCTTATATCAAAATAAAACCTAATACAACTAGCAGTAGCAGTAGGCGGCTCTGAAAAGTGGAAATCTTCCCGATTTCCGCCAGCAGAGCGCCCTCACCCCATAACTGCGCCTGTATATAACTCTCCTGAATGTCGGCGCTCTGGGTGGAGTACCAGTGCGGCATCTCCGAATTACGTCCCTGGTTACACAGCTTCCACATACCGTTCACAGACGCACGCGAGGAAGAAGGACGCGGAAAGTGGAAAACGTGTCCAGAGAGGCGATTCATCCGCCTAAAGTCTCCGTTAGTTTATTCAGGAGCCTGTTTAAATCCTTATCGTTCTTGCGGACGTCATCAATCTTCTCCACCGAGTGCAGCACGGTGGTGTGGTGCTTGCCCCCAAACTGACGACCAATCTCCGGCAGGGAAGCCTCGGTCAGATGTTTGGCAAGGTACATTGCAATCTGGCGCGGATAGACGATCGCCCGTGAGTTGTTCTTGGCTTTGATCTCCACCAGTCGTAGCCCAAACTGTTCGGCGACTGCCTTTTGGATGGCTTCGATCGTCACCTTGCGCGCCTGGGAATCAATAAAATTCTTCAGCACCTGCTGGGTGTAGGGCAGGGTGATCTCAGCCCCAATCAGCGAAGAGTGAGCGATCAAGCGAATCAGGGCTCCCTCGAGCTCGCGAACATTGGAACGTATATTGGACGCGATATACAGCGCCACGTCGGTGGGCAGGGTGACGTGCTCCTGCTCCGCTTTCTTCTGCAGGATGGCGACCTTGGTTTCCAGGTCGGGCGGCTGAATGTCGGCAATCAAGCCCCACTCAAAGCGGCTACGCAGACGATCTTCAATCTCGGCCAACTCCTTGGGTGGGCGATCGCTGGCGATCACGATCTGCTTCATGGACTCGTGAAGCGCGTTGAAGGTATGGAAGAATTCTTCCTGGGTGCGTTCCTTCTGGGCCAGGAACTGAATATCGTCCACCAGCAGCACATCCACGTTGCGAAACTTGTCGCGGAAGCTGCTCATCTTGTCGTAGCGCAGCGAGTTAATCATTTCATTCGTGAACTTCTCGCTCGAGAGATAGCAGATGGCTACCTGCGGCGCCCGCTTCTTGATTTCGTGGCCGATGGCCTGCATCAAGTGGGTCTTACCCATGCCGACCCCGCCGTAGAGGAAGAGCGGGTTGTAGGCCTTCGAGGGCCGCTCAGCAACTGCCAACGACGCCGCATGCGCGAATTGATTTCCCGCGCCGATCACGAAGCCGTCGAAGGTGTAGCGCGGGTTCAACTGCGCTGCGCCGTCCCAATCGAACCGTGACTGTCCGCCCACCAATGCAGTTGTGACAGCTGCTGCTGCAGAGAGTCCGCCGTCGTGACGGACCGGCGTCGCAGCAGGGTCGTCTTCCGGGGTGACGAACTTTACGTCCTCAAATTCGAGGCCAAGGTTGTCCAGAGCTTCCTGAATCAGGTCGGCGTACTTCTCGCTGATGTGGCGGAACTCCGGAGTCGGCACGCGGACATAAATGACCGTGCCACTGGCGTGGCTGTAACGTGTGGGCTTCAGCCACGTGTCGTACGAGTGGCGATTGATTTTTTTCTCAAGCGCGTCGAGGATGCGGACCCAAGGATTGGGGGAGATTGCTGCACTTGTAACAGACATTTAGCGAACCATAGCGGCCGGTATTATCGGCCTTTTCTACCAGGGACTGATTACTCGTTATTCACGAGCGGGAAATGTTTGCCTAACAGCAGGTGCAATGACATTCGAAGTGACTGCCCGGCATACTAGCACGAATAAAATTTCATGTGTGGAAATCTTCCCAAGAAATTTTTTCTGTGTGGCGCGATTTGTACGCTTCTCGAAAATTCTGTCAAGTAGTTAATTGGTAAAGACGCAAGAGTTGTGCAGTCATTGAAGCAGCGCAAGCACAACTCTCTGTGCAGGAATTCCGCGCCTGCAGACAAATCTGCTTGCCTGGCAGTGGTTTGCCGCAGTGAGCTACCTCAGATATACTTTTCGTTTACGTAGCACTACTCGTTTCAGCAGGAGCAACCAGCATTCATGCCTAAACGCACGTTCCAGCCTAACCGTCGCCACCGCTCCAAGACGCACGGATTCCGGCAGAGAATGAAAACCAAGAGTGGACGCGCGGTGCTTTCGCGGCGTCGTTCCAAGGGGCGCAAGCGAGTCTCGGTGAAGCCAGGCTTCCGCGAGTAGCGTTTCATTCGGGGCCGGTATCCGCACTTGTCGAACCGAAACAAAGTTGTGATCGGCAATCCGCCAGGGCAACTTCCTGATACGCGAAGTGAGAAGCCAGTGCGAGAGTCTCCCCGCAGCGGCCGATTGCTGAAGCATGCAGATTTTCAGCGAGTGTATGAGCTTGGCCGAAGGCACTTTGCTCCGCACCTGACCGCTTTCTACCTTGGCCGCGAGAGCAGCGGCTCACGTGTGGGATTTACGGTAAGCCGCGCGCTGGGCGGTGCGGTAGAACGAAATCGCATCAAGCGGCGAATGCGCGAAGCGGTGCGTCTGCAACGGGACCAACTGTCAGTGAGCGCTGATGTGGTTTTTAACCCTAAGAAGAGCGCTCTCAAGGCAGACTTTACTGAGCTAGAAAAGGAAGTTGCGGGCTGCTTCCAGGTGGTCAGCGGCAAACTGGCAAGAATGTAAGCCATGAAGCGAGCACTTCTCCTGCTGTTACGTGGATATAAATGGCTTCTCTCGCCTATGCTGCCGGCCTCCTGTCGCTTTGTTCCAACCTGCTCCGAATATGCCATGGAGGCGGTGGAGCGATTCGGCGCCCTCCAGGGAGGAATTAAAGCGGGGTGGCGGCTTCTGAGGTGCCATCCCTTTTCCAGGGGTGGCTATGACCCAGTGGTCCGTAACCGGCTGACTTCCGCGGAAAACAGGGTGAATTGAGTCAATGCGATTTCTAAATAATTTGTTTGATACAGAGACCGTTTGAGCGAATTTAAAAATCCCCAACAAGATCCCGGCCTCGAGCGCCGGCTGCTGCTGGTGTTTGCGCTGACGTTTTTAATCATCCTGGCAGTGCAGCCGATCCTGAAGCGCTTTGCGCCCGCCGCCCCGGAAGAACCCAAGCCGGTACAGCAGCAAGCGGCCACACCCACGCCGCCAGCGCCTCTAAGCCCGCCGTCCGCTCCGAAATCGTCCCGCAGTACAGCCTCCACGCCGGTTCCCACGAAGCAGGCGACCGCGGAATCCGAGGTTGTGATCGAGAACGACCTTTACCGGATCACGTTCACCAACCGTGGCGCGCAGGTCAAGTCGTGGGTGCTGAAGAAATTCGATGACGATTTCGGGCGTCCACTCGAGCTGGTGAATTCGCCAGCCGCTTCCAAATATGGTTTCCCACTCTCACTCTGGACCTACGATGAAACTCTCCGCAACAAGCTGAACTCGGCGATGTATGTGTCCAGTGCCACCGGCACGCAACGCACGCCGGCACAGGTTACGTTTGAGTATTCCGATGGCGATACCACCGTACGCAAAAGCTTTGGCTTCGATCACAGCTACGTAGTGCGCGCCGAGACTACGGTCACACATAACGGAAACCTGCAATCGGCATTTCTGGCATGGCCCGCTGGGTTCGGTGACCAGACCACTCCCAGTGCCTATGCCGCGGGACGTATCGTCTCGTACTCTGGGGGGACCAATTGGCATGGGGGCCAGGCGGTCCAGCAAATTCCCATAAAGAAGGTCAGCAGCGGCGCCACCATTAACGGGCCATTGCTATGGGCCGGGGCTGAAGATCAATACTTTGCTGCTGTATTCCTTCCTGACCAGCCGGAAACGGCGGCCCTAGTAACAATGCGCAATGTCATTGAGCTTCCCAAGAATCCCGAGAAGCCCAACCCACAGGAGGTGGTGAGGGAGGAGGTCATCGGCACAGCCGTCGGTGACCTTAAAGGACCTACGACGGAGAGAGTTTTCGTCGGCCCTAAGGAACTGGACGTTGTGGAGTCCGTTCACGCGGCAGCAATGGCGGGACAGCAAGCCCCCAGCGATCTGCGTGGACTGGTGAACTTCGGCACTTTCGGGATCATCGCGCGGCCGCTCTTCATCTGGCTGCGCTGGACCTACAAGTATGTTGGCAATTGGGGCTGGGCCATCATCATCCAGACCGTCATCATCACTCTGGTTTTGCTGCCTCTTCGCATTTCCGGCATGAAGTCGTCGCTCAAGATGCAGAAGGCGGCGCCACAGATCAAGGCCATTCAGGAAAAATATAAGAAGTACAGCATGCGCGACCCGCGGCGCGCGCAAATGAACCAGGAAGTCGCGGCGCTTTACAAAAAAGAGGGTGTGAACCCGGTGGGCGGGTGCCTGCCGCTTGTGCTCCAAATGCCTTTTTTGATCGCCTACTACGCCATGCTC
This sequence comes from Terriglobales bacterium, assembly GCA_035651655.1. NCBI lineage: Bacteria > Pseudomonadati > Acidobacteriota > Terriglobia > Terriglobales > Terriglobales bacterium. The sequence continues at coordinate 48,142 of DASRFG010000024.1, read as the reverse complement.
GGCGCGGCGATTGAGTTGCGACACGCGCATTGGCTATGGGTCCGCGACCTTTCGTCGCCCGATCCGTGGCATATCCTGCCAATTCTTGTGATCCTGGGGACCTTGCTGGTCCAGCGCATGACCCCTGCCGCGGGGATGGATCCAGCGCAACAGAAAATGATGAACCTGATGATGCCGCTTATGCTCGGCGTGATCAGTTGGAATCTGGCGGCCGGATTGTGTTTGTATTGGGCGTTTAGCAACTTGATCGCAATCGTGCAGCAGGTTGTGATGAACCGCACCGAATTGGGACGCGAGATGCGCGCCGAATTGGAAAAGCGCGCGCGTAAGAGCAAAGGGAAGTAGTCGGTATTTCTTTGGTCGTCTAAGATAAGCCTGCATGGCCATTCAGGACAAAGCGGCAGCAGCAAGAAAGATTGACGAATTGCTGCGCGCCTTCATCGCCGCGGGCAATTTCAAGCTCAAATACCGCATCACCGTGGACCCGCCCTTGCCCGAAGATCGTGACTGGGAGCGGCCAGCTATTTTGGTGGAGTTCTCCGGACCTGACGCCAGTCTGCTCTTGGAGCGTGGCGCCGAACTTTTACGCGCACTCGAGCACATTGCCCAGGAGGCTCTGCGGCTGCACTCTGCGGAGCACGACAAGGTCGCTTTCGATTGCATGAATTACCGCAGCATGCGATTAGAAGAGCTGAAGTTGGCGGCAACTGTCGCCGCTGAGCGGGTGCGCAAGACCGGCAGCCCTTACACGTTCAGTCCAATGTCGTCTCGCGAGCGGCGAATTCTGCACCTGGCGTTGCACGAGGAAGCTGACTTAAGAACCGAGAGCGCCGGCGAAGCTGGCCGGCGATCGGTTGTGGTTTATCCAAAGGAATACAAGCCAAAGACGCCCTCTCGGCGATAAATTGATCCTGCAGCATCGCTCATGAAACCTGCATGGCTTTCGATTTTGGTGGTCATCCTACTGGCGGCCAGTGTTTTAGCCTTTCAGCAGTCCTTACCCAAAGAGATGACCTATGAAGAAGCTGCCCACCTGTTTGACTATGATGCCAAGGCGCCGCTTGCGTTTCAGGAGAAGTCCGTCGAAGAAGTACGCGGGGTCAAAGTTCACGATGTTTCTTATGCCAGCCCGAAGGGCGGCAGCGTCCCGGCGTACCTGGTAATTCCCAGCGGCAAGGGACCTTTTCCCGCGATCATCTTCGTGCACTGGGGACAGGGAGACCGCAGCGAATTTCTGGCGGAGTCGCTGATGCTAGCCAGAGCGGGAGCCGAATCGCTGCTCATTGAAGGCGTCTTCAATCGGCCGAATGGCCAGGGGGATGACTTCGCAGTGCCCGAAAAAGAGCGAGCCGGCTATATCCAGCTGGTGACCGATATACGCCGCGGAGTTGACCTTTTGCAATCTCGTCCTGAGGTGGACGCCAAGCGCATCGCGTATGTTGGCCACAGTTACGGTGCGACCTGGGCGGGAGTCTTGGCAGCCGTGGAGAAACGGATCAAAGCCCACGTCGTGATGGGCGGGTTGCCAACCTTGGCGGACTTTTCCGCCGGCACTTTCATTGGTGAATGGGTGCACAAGAATTACAATCAGCAACAGATCGAGAAGTATATTGCGACGCTCGCACCTATAGAGCCGGAGCGCTTCGCGGGGCACGCCGCGCCTTCAACCCTATTTTTCCAATTTGCCCACCAGGATCGCTACATCACTCCGAAGCTGGCGAAGGAATACTGGGACGCGGCTAGTCAGCCCAAGATCCAGAAATGGTATTACTGCAGCCATGAGTTCAACGATCCTGCCGCCTTAATGGATCGGGATGAATTTCTTCGTCAGCAGCTCAGGCTAAAGCCCGTGGCGCCGCAAATCCTGGAGCGTTTGGGCATGAGGGCGACTCCGGCACGGGTTGTTCGCCGCGGCGCGGAATAGAGTTCTGCGTTCGCTCCCTTTGCGGGCAGGTAGTCCAATCACGGTCGTCCTCCTACCATCCTGCTCACCCGCTAGAATCAAAAAAGCGTTATGCATCTGGATGACACCATCGTCGCCATTTCCACCCCACCAGGACGGGGAGGGATAGGAGTCGTTCGCCTCAGCGGGCCAGAAGCGCGCACCATCGCTGCTGCCATGCTGCGGCTGCGTCACGAACTTGAACCCGGGAAGGCGACCTTCACTGAGTTGGTAGAACCCGGCGTGAATGCCGATGTCAGCAAGATCGACGAAGTAGTAGTCACGTTCTTTGCCAAGCCACATTCCTATACCACCGACGATGTAGTGGAGATATCTGCGCACGGTTCACCGGTGGTGCTGCAACACATCGTGGCGACGGCACTGGCCAATGGTGCGCGCCTCGCCGAACCGGGCGAATTCACCATGCGAGCCTTCTTAAATGGGCGGCTTGATCTGGCGCAAGCCGAGGCGGTCCGCGACCTGATCGAGTCGCAAACCCTCTATCAGGCCAAGATTGCTGCCCAGCAACTCGGAGGCGCACTCGCGAAGCGCCTACAGCCCATCAAGCAGAAACTGGTTGAGTTGATCGCCCTCCTGGAAGCGGGAATAGATTTCGCGGAGGATGACGTCTCGGTGCTTCCTGCGGAGCAGGTCCTCAGCAGTATTGCAGCAGTGCAGCGCCCGTTACAGGACCTTGCGGGGTCTTTATCCTACGGAAAAATCGTTCATGAAGGATTGACCTTGGCGATCGTAGGCCGCCCGAATGTGGGCAAGTCCAGCCTCTTCAATTGCCTGGTCGAACGGGAGCGCGCCATCGTTACCGCCTCACCGGGCACCACGCGCGACTTGGTCAGCGAAACCGTTTCGCTGGAAGGTATCCCCGTAAAGCTGGTGGACACTGCTGGCATCCGGCACGCGCTGGATGAGGTGGAGAGCATCGGGATCAAGAAATCCATAGAGGCGCTCGCCGATGCAGACCTGGTGCTGATGGTAGTGGACGCGTCGCAGCCCACAACCGGCGAAGATCAGCGGCTTCTGCAGCAAGTGCAGCAGAGCCAAGGGATTATCGTCGAGAACAAGTCTGACATTGCCTCTTCAAGTTTGGGAATATCGAATTCCACGCTTCCCAAGGTCCGCACCTCGGCCATTACAGGCCAAGGAATTCCAGAACTGCGGAGGGAAATCCTGCGGCAAGTCGGTGGCGATGGGGTACAACGCGAGAGCGGGTTCCTCACCAATGCGCGTCACGGGGCGCTGGTTGATAGTTCTTTGCGTGCGCTCAAGAAAGCTGCCGACGCGGTGCATATCAAAGTGCCGCACGAAATGCTGCTGCTCGACCTTTACAACGCCTTGCGCTCCCTCGATGAAATCACCGGTGCCACGACCGCCGACGACATCCTCAACCTGATCTTCAGCACGTTTTGCATCGGGAAATGATAAATTACCTGCGCCGTCCTAGAATTTAAGCCCTACGCTATCGAAGGACCTGGATCAATGTCTTGGGTAGTAAAACTGGAAGATGAGCTCGGGGAACGTAGCGAATGGGTGATGCTGCACGGAATTGTTCCCACCTATGAAGAAGCCGCGTTTCCCATGTTGCGGTGTATTGACCCTTACGGCCATACCATTTTCAATCACTTGCAGATGGCACCCCTTATTGAAGAATGGGAGCGGGTACGCGACCGTGCGCACGACGATTCACAAGCCGAGGCCTGGCGAAAAGTAAAAGAAATGGCGGAAATGTGCCAGAAAGACCGCGACCTACGTTTGAAGTTTGTCGGCAATTAACGGCTGCGCGGCCTATTTAGATAAGAGCGCCAGGGTTTCCCGGAATAGCCCCTCAAAGGGGGCCTCTCTTCCGCGAACACCATTTCCCGATCCGCCCGTCACCTTGGAGAGCGCCCGCTCGGCTGCAATTCGCTGATACCCCAGGTTGACCAACGCCGAGAGCACATCTTCCTCTACCGGAGTAGCGGCAGCCACCGGCGGTGCAGCCCCAAAATCTTCGAGCTTGTCCCGCAGTTCCAACACCATACGTTCGGCCGTCTTCTTGCCGATCCCGGGTATGCGCGTAAGCCGAGCGACATCGTTTCCGCGAATAGCGGCAACCATCTCTTCGCCGGACATACCACTCAGAATTGTGATCCCCAGCTTCGGTCCAATTCCGCTGACTGAGATCAACCGCTCAAAGAGTTGTTTGTCACTGGACCGTAGGAACCCGTACAGCGCAATCGAGTCTTCGCGCACGTGGGTGTGAACGTGCAGCGCAACTTCGCTGCCTAATGCCGGGAGCCCGGAAAACGTCGGCACGCTAATGGTTACGTCATAACCAACGCCCGCGGTCTCAATAACAGCCTGGTTAGGATGTTTGGAGAGCAGTCGTCCGCGCAGGTGCGCAATCATGGCAAGCTCATTTTAGTCATGAAGTGATTCAATCCTAAAGGAAAACCGCCGGGCACCTATGTCCGCCGCTTGTAGTAGATCGCGAATTCGAAGCCTGGGTTGGGGGGAAATAGTTCTGCAACCTTCCGGAGGCGCTCCGCCAGTGCAGTGGGAGCGAGCAGCGGGTAATCGCGCTCCCGCAGGTCATGATAGTCAACGTCTATGTAAAGCGAGAGCAGGTAAACCGCAATAGCATCGGAAAAGGCCGCCGCAAAGTAGTCGTTGGTGTGTTTTTCCGTCTCCGGTCCTGGAGTTGTAGCCAGCTTGCGTAGCTCAAACGCGTCCAAGCTGCCTTCGCCGCGTACCCCTTCTTGTACCTGCTTCCAAGACAGATCGGAGAATGCGCCGGATACACCCGCCCTCTCTACTATCGCGTGCGCCACGTTTATATAAAACTCGAATGCGACGGAGAATTTGTCATCCATCAATCGCGTCGAAATAAAAACGCATTGCGAATCGCCCAGAGTCAGGTTGCGGTGGCAAACCGCGTTGTCGCTCAAAGTGACATCGTAGCGATCAGCGATTATCGTCTCGTCTCCTTGGCTGACCGTCAGCGGAACAAAGTAATACGCTTTGTCCCGGAGCGCGGCTGCGGCAGAGCGTGGCACCGCGGCAACCATGCGTTCCAAGTCGCTGGTTGCAAGAGTGACCTCGCCGCTGGAAGCAAAGCAGATCCCGTTGGCTGCCTGCGCCACGGGGGTTTGCTGGACCACCTCCGAGGGGCTGCGCGTAATCACGTTTACCGCTTGTGGCATCGCCTTTATTCTAGCGCAGCGATTAGAACAGCAAGGTTTTTGTTGCTTCTGGCCTCAGGTGTGGACAGGTGCCTAACCGTTGTATGCTGGGCACTGGATGCCCGCCTCCGACGAGCTGGTGACTCGCAAACCCCGCCTGGCGGGTGTGCTATTTCGCGCGCTATTCATCACCTTGCTGCTGACGCTGCTCAGCTTCGCCGTCAGCCTGCTGTTAGGGATTCTCGGAACGGCCGTAGCAGGCGCGATCGGCGGGCAGCATTCGGACATGGCCAATGCTTACCGCCATGTGGCACTCCCGGTAGCCGCTGCCGTAGCCGGAGTAGTGTTCGTAGCGGCATTGGTCAACGAGTTTCGCCGCTACCGGCAACGCCTGACAGCGTGGCGGGGGTTCTGATGGAAAGCAGAAGGAAGCCGCGAATTGCTATACCGGTGCCCCACTCCGACACCGAGTATGCTCAGCGCACCTTGCCACATTATGAACGAGCGGTGGAACAAGCAGGCGGAGAACCGGTCCGCATCCCACTTGAAAGCGAACTCGACCAAGCTGCGAAGCTTCTCCGCGAATGTGATGCTGTCTTGTTGCCGGGCAGTCGTGCGGATATTGATCCCGAGCAATACCAGGCTCAAAGACATCCTAAAACGCATGCGCCTGACCCCCGCCGCGATGAGAAAGATACGCTCCTGCTGAAAGAAGCCTTCAAGAATCGCAAACCGATCCTGGGAATCTGCTACGGGCTACAGGCACTGAATGTCTTTTGCCGGGGAACATTGGTGCAGCACCTCGAAACTGGCATTGACCACACGGACAAAGAAAAGAAGGAAGCACACAGAGTGCTGATCGAACCGCAATCACACTTTGCGAAAATTCTGAGCACCGCACCGGGCAAAGGCAACGCCCCCGAAATCGGCGTGAATTCCAGTCACCACCAGGCGGCCGAAACGGTCGGTGAAGGTTTGCGGGCGGTGGCGCACAGCCAGCCCGACGGCGTTATAGAAGCTCTGGAAGGCACCTCTCCTGATCACTTCGTTCTTGCTGTGCAATGGCACCCAGAGCGCTCACCCCACGAGCACGCTTCACAGGCGATCTTCGGCGCATTGGTAGAAGCTGCGCGCCAGCGGCAAAACAAATAAACAGTCCGCTGTGTTTCCCAAAGGAAGCTGCTGATTATTTCTTGAGTTTGGTAGCAGGTTTGCGCGATTTGTCTATAGCCGGAGTAGGAACATCCCGTAAGACTTCATCAACAACCTTGTCAATTTCCGGCTGTGGAATGGCTTCCATCGCCGCCTTTTGCCTCCGATCATCGCCCGGCTTTTTAATCAGCAACACAACCACATGCGCGATGGCCGCATTGTCGGTCCCCATCCCTTCCGGTGTTTTGGCTTTGATACCAACACACGACCCCGGTACGCCGAGCAGTTCCGCCACCCGCGCCTGAATCTTCGCCGCATGGGGGCTGATCTTCGGTTCGGCCACAATCAGGGTGGAGTCCACATTGGCTACCGTATATCCGGCTTGCATGACCCTGCGCAGAGCTTCGCGCAGGAAAGTTACGGAATCAGCGCCCTTCCACTTAGGATCAGAGGCAGGGAAATGCGTTCCGATGTCGCCGGCTGCCACTGCGCCCAGCAGGGCGTCGGTCAAAGCATGCAGCAAAACGTCGCCATCAGAGTGCCCGGCGAGACCCCGCCCATGCGGGATTACAACCCCGCCGATTTTGAGCGGAATGCCCTTTTTGAACTCGTGCGAATCCCAGCCGTAGCCAATTCTCATGGGTGGACGAAAACTAACCCGCGGCCCTTCGGGCGGGCTGTGACATGTAGAACTCGGCCAGTTCCAGATCGGCCGGGGTTGTGATCTTCAGATTCCGCGGCGAGCCCATCACCACCGCGACTTCATGTCCGAAACGCTCTACCAGCGAGGCCTCATCAGTGCCCACAAAGCCGGCCTCGGCCGCATCCTCAAAAGCTTTTTTCAGAACACTGAAGTGGAAGCCCTGCGGCGTCTGCGCCAGCACTATGCGTTCTCTCGGCAAAGTAGAGCTGATGATCGCACCTTCGGCTGTGCGTTCCACCTGCTTCACCGTGTCCACGGCAGGTAAGCCGGCAATGGCGGCTCCATATTTCTTTGCGGCGTCAACCACATTGGCAATGACTTCTTCCTCCACCAGGGGGCGTACCGCATCGTGCACAAGAATCACGTCGCTCGGCTCAGCTTTCACCTGCGCCAGAGCGTTGGCTACCGATTGCTGGCGGTGCTCACCCCCCTCAACCAGGAAAATCTTCTTGCTGAAGTGTTCCTTCTCCAGCCGCGGACGAAAGTTTTCCGCTTCAGCTTGTCGTAATGCAACGTAGATTTCCTGTACATACGGACTGCTCACAAATCTGCGAAGGGTATGTATCAGGATGGGCGTCCCTAGCAATTCAGTGAATTGCTTGGAAGGTGTCTTGCCGATTACGGCGCGCGGCGCATTTTCGGCGGCTGCCATGCGCGTGCCCAAACCCGCAGCGGGAATGATGGCGACGACCTTCACTGGGCCGCCAGTATACGAGCGGGTCTGCCGCAGTTCAAATCTCGAAGTTTCTTCCGACTGGACCGCCAGCCAAAAATGGATTACTACTCCAGCGGCCGTTCGGCCATGATCGGGTGGGGCTTACGCGACTCCTGTAGAGGCTCGGCCATCGGCGCTGCTTTGGGTACCTCTGGGCGCATGTTGCGTTCGTCAAACTTTCCGAAAATCATCTTGCCTGCCGTGGTCTGGAGCACTGATGTGACCGAGATATCTATGTTCTTCCCAATCATTTTGCGGGCATTGTCTACTACCACCATGGTGCCATCGTCGAGATAAGCTACGCCCTGGTTATATTCCTTGCCTTCCTTAAGAATGAAAACCTTCATAATCTCGCCGGGCAGCACGATCGGCTTGAGCGAGTTCGCCAGTTCGTTAATATTAAGGACCTCTACTCCTTGAAGCTGAGCGACCTTATTAAGGTTGAAATCGTTAGTAATGATCTTTCCCTCGTACAATTTCGCCAACTCGATGAGCTTCAAGTCCACTTCTCGGATGGTGGGAAAGTCGTCTTCCACAATCTGAATATTTAGGGAAGCCACTTTCTGCAGACGTTGGAGAATATCCAGCCCGCGACGGCCTCGGTTGCGCTTCAAAGAGTCGGCAGAATCGGCTACCAGTTGCAACTCCCGCAAAACAAATTGAGGAGTTACGATGATGCCATCCAAAAAACCGGTTTCGGCAATGTCTGCGATTCTGCCGTCGATGATCACGCTGGTGTCGAGGATCTTGTGCGCCTTGCGACCCTGCTTTTCCCCTCCGAAGACACCCCCCAACGCAGCCAGGTTCAGCAGGTCACCTTTATTAGCACCCACGATCAGGCCGATGTAGGCCATCAGCAGCATGACCATGAGCTGTAGGAAACTTTGGGTGTGACCGGGAGCGATGCTGTCTTTTATGACCAGACTGAAGAGGTACGCGCCTAAAATTCCGAGCACGCTGCCAATCGCGGCTCCGATCAAGCGTTTGAGGCTGACTTTGTGCAGGCGTACTTCGAACAGAATGACGCTCAACCCGATCAGACCGCCGACCGCTGCAGCAATGGGAGCTCTTAATCCGAACGGCTGAAGAAGGTAACAGGAACCCGCCACGACCAGAATAAAAATAAGCCGAACCAAAATAAGGTCCAAGGGAATACCTCCCCGGGACGCGCTCCATTAAAACCTTGCCGATGTACCTAATCCAACCGTAATCAGCCCGGCCCAAAAGCCGTCCCGCACAGCTAAATTCCAGCCACTGATACTTCGACTGGAACCCAATCATATGGCGAAGCGTATGAACTCGTATGAACGGGCTTCGCGCGCGACCGTATGCGGTCGCTATCACCTTTATCGCCGCGCAGTATATACCAGAGAGGCGTGGTACAGCACTCGGAAAAGCGCCTCTTAAAATTTAAGGACTCCACCCCTCTGCTACTTGTGAGTTAGTGTGGAGTGCGATTATGTGCCGACAACTATGAAAGCCATTGTGATTACGCGATTTGGAGGTCCCGAGGTTCTCGAAGTGAAAGATGTTCCTCAGCCCGTTCCCGGCGCCGGCGAGGTGCTGGTTCAGGTTCAAGCAGCAGGTGTGAATTTTGCGGACATCATGACCGCGCAACGAAGCTATCCCGGTACTCCTCCGGCCCCGCTGGTTGCAGGTAGGGAGTTTGCAGGAACCATCGCAGGCAGTGGCGAGCGGGTCATGGGCTACGCGCAATGGGGCGCCTTCGCGGAGTTCATTGCCACCCGGCGCGAGCTCCTGTGGCCGCAGCCAATGGGGTGGAGCCCTGAAGAGGCCGCAGCCTTTCCGGTGAACTACTTCACGGCCTATCTCGCTTACTGGAAGGCCAGCCTCTTAGATGAGGCCACTGCAGACCTGCGTCCGCGGGTCCTGATTCATGCCGCCGCTGGAGGGGTAGGGACGGCAGCGGTTGAGATCGGGAAAATCCTGAACCTGGAGATGTATGGCACTTCATCATCGGAAGAAAAATTGGCCAAGGTAAAAGAACTCGGCCTGCAGCACGGAATCAATTACAAGCAAACAGATTATGAACAGGCCATTAAAGAATTAACCAATGGTGAAGGGGTGGACGCCGTCTTTGAAATGCTTGGTGGCGAACACACTGCCAAGGGCTTGCGATGTTTACGCGACTTCGGCCGAGTAATTTTGTACGGCACCGCCACTGGGCAACAGCCCAAGTTCGACACCGCGTCAATGTACGCCAAAAGTTCTAGCGTGCATGGTTTGTGGCTCAGTCGTTTGGCATTGAAGCCGGAGATCATGCGGTCAGCATGGGAGCGCCTCTCCAAGTGGATTGCGGAAGGTAACATCCGCCCAGTCATAGGGACTGTGCTGCCACTAGCTCGTGCCGCAGAGGCATTCCGGTTGATGCTGGAAAGAAAGAATTTCGGAAAAATAGTACTGAAGATTTGAGGATGCTGTTTTCCACCGGAACGAAACTAGCAACCAGGGATGTTCCGCGCCATTTTTGTGACGAGCGGTCATTATCTGGTTGCAAGACAACAATACACCTACAAACTGTGCTGAACCTCATCAGGTAACCCGGTGAGATTCTCCGCTAACCGACGCTAGACGAGCACGTCCAACAGTTCGAATTCACAGAAATGCCAGTCGAATTTCGAATAACTGAATCGCTCAAGGATTGATGAGCATCTTTAGCGGCAACGGAACTTCGACAGAAGTTACAACGTATACAAAATTGAAACTCGGTTGAAAGGAACGACCGAAAAAGTTTTGAGGGGTTAAACAGATTGTCTCACCCACGGTTTGGCGGCCCGGGCGAAAACAGTCTCTGTGGAGGAAAGTCCTTGCGGGCGATCCTTTTTTGTTTAACCCCGCGCGAGCATTCTAATCCACCCTGGCAGGCATTGCCAGCCCCGCCGGCGCACCAGCAGCAGCGCCGCAGGGGATTGGCGTCAGGTTGGGATCCAGTGGCCGCCATCAGAGTTCCCGGCAGGGAAGAGAGGATTAGTTATGAGAACTGCAGTAAAAGGTGGCGTGACATTAACGCTCGCGCTGATGCTGGCGGTAAGCGCATTCGCGGGGACTAAAGGAAACAGCGCAAGTTTCGACCTCAGCAACTCAGTTCAAATCAGTGGCAATCATCTGGCTCCGGGTTCCTATCGCCTGAAATGGGAGGGAAGCGGACCGGATGTTCATGTGCAATTCACCCAGGGCAACAGAGTTCTGGCCACCGCCCCCGCGAAGTTAGTCGATGTTGACTCCAAGTTCGACAACACATCAGCGGTCACACAGTCCGATGGGCAAGGAGCACGCAGCCTTCTGGAAGCGCGCTTTGGTGGAAAGAAATATAAGTTAGTCTTCGGTCAGGAGAGCACTGAAGCTGACAAATCAATGAAAACCAGCGGTGGCGGCGACAGTACAAAAGAGTAGCAACTCGCCGCCAGCGGTTAAAAACGGGGAGCATGGGAGCTCCCCGTTTCCTTTATAAGCTACTAACAGCGATCTAGTTTCAACGCGGACGACTGGACAATTGCGGTTGCGCCGCGGCTTGGGAGCTTGTATGTCCGACCCAGGCGTAATTGTTGATTGCTAACGGTGCGGTGAGCCCAATGTGCACGATGCTGGATGCGCGCTCCAGGCGGTGATGGCCGGCTCGATGAAGCATCCAGGCAGCTCCAACGTTCAGTACAACCGTGGCATAGCTGTAGGCGACAAATGCCGGCCGGTTGTCCACGAAGTCGCCCAGAATGGCCTCATGCGCCGTCGTCGGGTGCGCGTCGCGAAAGTGAAATGTGGAGGTGATGTCGAGGGTTTCAGCGAGTGTCATCCCGGCAATCAGTGCGATGTTGGTGCGGTCAAAGAATTTGTGTTGCAGTTTGGGTTCACCTTCAGAGCTTAGTTCCTGGCCCAGGAGGCTGGTTCCGCTTACCAGAAGTATGGCCAGAACTGTTCCAAGGCGCATAGCCGTGCCCCTTTTTCCTGGCCTGCACCGACGAAGTGGCAGGCCTTGAAATTTTCTGAAATAGCGTAGGGGGGTTAGCTGACCTTGCCGTTTCCGCGATTAGCGCCTACTAGCTCCCAGGGACGCTTGGGACGGGCGGTCTCGGATTTGTCGCGTTCTTCCACTCGATCGTAAACGTATGCGTCACTGACCGTGCCCAAAGACTCGTTGTACAGACTTGGAGCTCCTAACGCTTCTTTGAACTCTTCGGCGAAATTATGCAGTGCCTTGAGGTGGTCTGCGGTCGCCGGCACTTCCGTTTTTGTGGTTTTCAGAAATTGTTGATATCCGCGATTAATCAGTTTGGAGATCTCATTTCCAATCTGATAGCCGGGATAGGCGAAGACTTTCACGCCGTCATCATCTGTCTTCTGGATCGCCGCCGAGCAATTGTATTTCTTCAGAAATACACGATTCGTTGTGCCCGGCGCTTCCAGGATGTCGAACTGGTGCTCTCGCAGCCAGTTGACTGCTTCGTCATAGCTACGCGTTTCCGACTTCTTGGCCATTGGTTCCCGTTTCGTTCCTACCCTTAATGTGATGCGGTTGCTGGCTACTCGGCGCCGCGTTTTTTGACTCGGTTGCCGGGCAGCGAAGTCAATCCGTAAACTATATCGACCATTAGATGCTTAACATCATCCAATTAGCACGTTACTACAGTCGTAGCACGAGCGCAGAAGGCTTACGAGCAACACCACCAGGAGCGCACAAGGGTACGCGATTGTGAGAGATAGAGCCACAGGAACCCTCCAAACGGCGCCACCGAAGTTTGGAAAAAATACTTTGCAGCGGATTGGCAATACACCCCTGCTCCGGATCGAGCGTATTACTGCGGACCTGCAAAGCGGGTCCCCAGGAATCGAAGTTCTAGGTAAAGCCGAATGGTTCAATCCCGGAGGATCGGTCAAGGACCGTGCTGCCGCGCGCATTGTTGCTGAAGGTCGCAGCAGCGGCAAGTTCACGAGAGAGAAAGAACTTCTGGACTCCACCAGCGGCAACACCGGCATTGCGTACGCGATGATCGGCGCAGCTGAAGGATTCGGCGTCACTCTCTGCATGCCGTCAAATGTTTCCCTGGAGCGCAAGCGAATCCTGCATGCCTATGGAGCCAACGTCATCTACACCGACGCCGGGGAGGGTTCCGATGGCGCCATTCGCAAAGCACGGGAACTGTTTGCCGCCGATCCTGGGCGTTTCTTCTATGCCGACCAGTATTCCAATGATGCGAACTGGCGAGCCCATTATGACGGGACCGCCAATGAGATCTGGCAACAAACCGACGGCCAGCTAACTCACTTCGTCGCCATGCTGGGCACAAGTGGGACTTTTGTCGGCACGGCGCGCCGCTTGAAAGAGCTGAACCCCGGGATTCAGTGCATCTCTCTCCAACCAGACTCAGCTTTCCACGGAATTGAGGGCGCCAAACACATGGCCAGCGCCATGGTGCCCAGGATTTACGATCCCAATCTCGCCGATGAGGAGATGGGTATTTCTACAGAGGCCGCCTACGAAATGGTGCGGCGTATGGCGCGCGAAGAAGGCTTGCTGGTTGGCATCTCGTCAGGTGCGGCGGTGGTAGGCTGTATGCAGGTGGCCCACCGCGCAGCCCACAGTAAGCAGGCGGCGGTCATAGTCACGATATTTCCGGATTCCGGCGACAAGTACCTCAGCGAGAGATTCTGGGACGAATAATCAGTCGAAAAATACATGCTGAAAATTGACAAATCTAACTATGACGCTTTGCGCGCTCACGGCGAAGAAACCTACCCTCACGAGTGCTGTGGGGTGCTGCTAGGCCGGGCCGAGGGTGACGAGCGCATTGTTACCTCTATCGTCCGCGCTGGTAACACCCGTACCGATTCGCCGCAAAACCGCTATCATATTGATCCGCGAGAGCTAATTCGTATTCAGCGTCAGGGTCGTGAGCGCGGCGAAGACATTGTGGGCTTCTACCACTCTCATCCTGATCACCCGGCGCGCTGGTCGGCGACCGATCTTGCGGAGGCGCACTGGCTGGGCTGCTCCTATGTGATTACCGGCGTAGATCACGGCCAAGCCAAGATCACGAATTCGTTTGCTTTGCTGGGGGATGACGAGCTCCAAAAACAATTTGTGGACGAGCAGATCGAGGTAAGCGCGGCCCAGGCAGGTGAGCTGGCTGAAACCCAGGCGCGCTCTTAGTCATCTGTACACAGGAGAGCTACATAATGAAGATACACATTCCCACTCCGCTTCGGCAATATGCGGACAAGAAGGACACAATAGAGGTTGAAGCCGGCACCGTCGCCGAGGCGTTGTCGGGCCTTACGGCCAAGCACCCTGACCTGCGCCGGCATTTGTATACCGACGAAGGCAAGCTGCGTGCGTTTGTGAATCTTTATCTCAATGATGAGGACATCCGCTACTTGCAGAAGGAGAACACGAAAGTGCAACAGACTGACACCCTCTCGATCGTGCCTTCAATTGCTGGAGGATGGAGTCACTAATTCAACCGAGATTCTTATGGCCACCATCACGCAACCCAAAGTCGAACCCGCCACCCTCTCCAACGAGGAAGTGCTTCGTTATTCGCGGCACCTGATCATGCCCGAGGTCGGCATGGAAGGTCAGCAGAAGCTGAAAGCGGCCAAGGTGCTGTGCATTGGCGCGGGTGGCCTGGGATCGCCTTTAGCTCTCTACTTGGCAGCCGCGGGCGTGGGCACCATGGGCGTCGTGGATTTTGATGTCGTGGACTACACCAACCTGCAACGCCAAATCATTCACACCACGGCTGACGTCGGTCGCAAGAAGCTGGATTCCGCCGCCGACAAGATCAAAGCTATCAACCCTTACGTCCAGCTGCGCCGTTTTGACACCCGGCTCAGCAGCGATAACGCACTTGAGCTATTTCGCGATTTCGACATCATCGTTGATGGCACGGATAATTTTCCTACTCGTTACCTGGTGAATGACGCGTGTGTGCTCACCGGCAAGCCCAACGTTTACGGCTCGATTTTCCGCTTTGAGGGCCAGGTCAGCGTCTTTGCGACCAAAGAGGGCCCTTGCTATCGCTGCCTTTATCCGGAGCCGCCTCCGCCTGGGCTGGTGCCTTCGTGCGCAGAAGGCGGAGTGCTCGGAATTCTACCCGGACTCGTGGGAGTGATGCAGGCCACCGAAGCGATCAAGTTGATCCTCGGCAAAGGTGAGCCTCTGATCGGGCGTCTGTTGTTAGTGGACGCGCTTGGCATGCGCTTCCGCGAACTCAAATTGCGGAAGAATCCGGAGTGCCCGGCCTGCGGCGCGCACCCGACTGTTACCAAGCTGATTGACTACAACGAATTCTGTGGAATTCGTGGAGAAGAAGCCCCAGTGACCACTAATGTTCCTGAGATCCAGCCTGAAGAGTTAAAGTCCCGCCTGGATGCGGGCGAGGACCTCTTTGTCCTCGACGTGCGCGAGCCCCACGAATATCAGATCTGCAACCTGAATGGATATTTGATTCCGCTAGGAGACCTGCCCAAGCGGGTGAATGAGCTGGATTCCAGCCGCGAGATCATTGCCCACTGCCGTTCCGGGGTGCGCAGCGCCAAAGCCGTAGACTTTCTGCGCCAGGCCGGTTTCCGCAAGGTAAAAAATCTTGCCGGCGGAATTCTCGCCTGGTCGGACAAAGTGGATCCCTCCGTCCCGAAGTACTAGCGCTTTTCGAGTTGCGCGGAGACACGGGCTCGCGTTCGTCCGACTTCTTTCGATTCGGCTCTTGTGATAAGAACGCAGCATGAGAATTATTTGGATCACTTGTCTACTAATCGCGTTGGCGTGTTCCTTTGCTTTCGGCGCATCGGGCCATCCTGCTGCAAACCGTAATCGAGAAGAAGCTGCCATCCGTCGAGTTCTCCAAAATCAGGTTGCAGCCTGGAACCGCCACGACCTCGAATCGTTCATGCAGGGGTATTGGAGATCCTCCGAGCTTACGTTTGTGGCAGGGGCGAAAGCGACTCGCGGCTGGCAGCCCACGCTCGAGCGCTATCGCAATGTATATCAAGCCGAAGGCCGGGAAATGGGCAAACTTGAATTTTCGGAACTAAACGTTCAGACGCTCGGCCCGGAGGCGGCCCTGGTGCGCGGCCAATTCCAACTTACGATGGCTGACGGGAAGCAGCCCCACGGGGTGTTCACACTTGTTTTCCGCAAATTTTCCCAAGGCTGGCAGATCATTCACGATCACACCTGTGCAGCCCCATAGCGGATGGTTGTTTTTCGGTGTCCTCTATTTATGATCGCTGCCTTCGCTGACCGTAGCGGGCTGTAAGTATTTATCGAACCACGCCACCATGCGACGTGAGATGTCGCGCTGATGTTCGGGACTGGCGACAAAGTGGCCTTCATTGGGATAGACCACCATCTGGGTCGGTACACCGAACATCCTGAGTGCGTTCCAGAACTCGCGCGACTGCGGCATCGGACACTCTCCGTCGCGTTCGCCCACCAGAATCAGCGTCGGGGTCTTCACCTTCTTAATAAATGTTATGGGCGCGCTGCGAGCATAGACCGCCGGATCATCGTAAACCGTGGCACCAAAGTATGCCGGCATCCAGCCGTCAATATCATTTTGTCCGTAGTAGCTCAGCCAGTTCGCCAGTCCGGCTCCTGAAACAGCGGCACGAAAGCGGTTCGTCTGGGTGACCGACCACATAGTCATGTAGCCACCGTAACTCCAACCCGTGATGCCAAGGCGCTCCGGATCCACCGGCGCCTGTTTCAACACCGCATCGACTCCGGTGAGAACGTCGCGGAAGTCGCCATATCCGAAGTCCTTCACATTGCCGCGTGTGAAAGCTTCCCCCTGACCGTAGCTGCCGCGCGGATTAGGGAAGAAGACGAAATAGCCCTGGCTTGCCAGAATTGACGTTTCAAAGAACGTTTGTGGCCAGCCCGGAGATGTCGCAAATGCAGGTCCGCCGTGCACGGTCACGACCATGGGATAGCGCTGGTTAGGATCGTAATTGGCGGGATAGAGCAGCCATCCCTGCACCTGCATACCGTCATTGGTCCAATGAATGTTCCGCGCCTCGCCCCAGTTGGGGCGAAGCTGCTGATTGGAGTGCGTTACCTGCTGCCACCCTCCCACCGGGCCAGCCCAAATTTCCGGAGGACGCGAAAAAGATTGTCGGATGATTGCCGAGTTCTTACCATCGCGGGCCAGAGAAACAGCAAACGCGCCCCAAGCGCCAGTCGAGATTTCTTCCGGCGCAGTCCACAAAGTGGTGATCTTCCCGCTGCCCAGGTCGAGCGTTGCCACCGCCGCGGATCCATCCAGATTTTCCGTGAATAGGATTTCGCCCGCAGAGCGCCACGTTAGCCAACTGGGAGATGCCTTGATTCCCGGCGTCAAATTGCGGGCCTCGCCCCCACCCGTGGAAGGAACAGAAAAGATGTCGCCACCGGTTGCCCCTTCGTCGCTCATCAAGCCCCCAATGAACGCCACCGATTTGCCGTCAGGCGACCAACGCGGTACCGCGATCTGCAAAGGCGGCTTGTAAATGGATTTCATCTCTCCCGAGAGACCGAGTGTATAAAGTTGCGCGATGTACCAGTTGTTGTCTCCCTCGCCGTGAGCTGCCGTCAGCGCGAAGGACTGGTTATCGGGCGCCCAGTCATATTCATAGACGTACATGTCTGCCGGTGAGAGCTGGCGAACGCTGCCCGATCCCAAATCAACTGTGGTGAGTCGCTGCTCGTAAACCTTGCTCCCCAGGACCCCGACCTCGGGCGTCATGGCAGCCAAGGGACCAGCAGTGCGAGGCGCGTTTTCTGTGAACAAGAAGGCGATCTGCTTGCCATCGCGTGACCATTGCGGATCGGCGAGAAAGCCCGTCAAATTGGTGAGTTTATGCGCGGAACCACCCGAAATCGCCGCTGCGTAAAGCTGAGCCTGCCCAGCACCATTCGCGTCAGACAGGAAAGCTAATTGCCTGCTGTCTGGTGACCACGTGAGATCCTGCTCCAGGTAGTCCTTGCCGTCCGTGGCTGCGGTTATACGCCGGGGAGCAGCGGATGACACTGGCAGGTCTGCAACATAGACGGCGGTGTTCGCACTCGGGGCCCCCGACTTGTCATGCAGGTTCAGCACCCAAGCCACATGCGTGCCGTCGGGAGAAATAGCCACCTGCTGAAAATTGTTGGTGGCGTAAAGCGCGTCAATCGAGGACTCCAGCCGCGGCTGCGTCTGCGCCGCGAGCAGGAATGTGGTGTGCAGCACCAACACATAGAAGAACAGAATTGATTTTTTCGTCATCCCGAAGTTCTCCAGAGTTTTTTCCCGGTTCCCGCATCCATCGCTGCGTTGGCCAGGCGATCGGCTTCCCGGTTGTGTTCTCGCAATGCGTGCGTGATTTGGAACCACTCGAGCTTGCGTACCAGGTCCTGAGCGCGCGCGTGTAGTTCCTTTAATGTCGGATTCTTGACCTTGTAGATTCCGCGCATCTGTCGGACCAGCAGTTCGGAATCGCTGATCACCTTCAAAGCTTTGTGGCCATCGCTGAGGGCGTATTCAAGCGCAGCTATAAGCCCTGAGTACTCGGCATAGTTATTGGTTTGGTGGCCAAGATATTCGCTCAGCTCGGCAATCGGCTTTCCGGATTGGTCCTCGATTAGAACGCCATATCCCGCCGGCCCTGGATTCCCCCGCGCTCCACCATCAATGTGCGCTATCAGATAGTTCTGGGGCGTGGAAGCGGCGGCCGGAGGAAAGAGCGGGTGAGATGCAGCGCCGCCCTTACCCCGCGGGCCAGACTGGCTCGGCATGCCAGCAGTTTACACGTCAGGTTGCATCGGCATATAGGAAGCTGTGAATGGCCCGGGCCGGGAGCTCAATCGCGCAGACTCCAGCCCCCTCCGGCCACTCTCGCGTGTTAGAATTTCCCAGGATTTCACCCCCGGAAAACGCCTTGATCCAGGTTGCTCCATCAATTCTTTCGGCGGACTTTGCCCATCTAGCCGACCAGGTTCACGCTGCCATAGAAGGCGGCGGCGCGGTTCTTCATGTGGACGTCATGGACGGCCACTTTGTGCCCAATATCACCATCGGTCCGCCAGTGGTGGCCTCGTTGCGTAAGGTCACCGAAGTTCCACTCGATGTCCACTTAATGATTGAGAATCCTGACCAGTACATTCCCGACTTCGTTGATGCTGGTGCAGACTGGATCTCCGTCCATCAGGAAGCCTGCCGCCACCTCAATCGGACGCTCACTCTCATCCGCACTCATGGCGCTCAGGCGGGGGTGGTGATCAACCCTGCCACTCCAGTTGACACCCTGAGCGAAGTGCTCGACATTGTGGACTACGTGCTCGTAATGTCCGTGAACCCCGGTTTTGGCGGCCAGAAGTTCATTCCGGGGGCGGTGCGCAAGATATTCAAGTTGGCTGAGTTACGCAGTGTGCGAGGGCTTGGCTTTCGGATCGAAGTGGATGGCGGGATTGGCGTTGAGACGGTTGGTTCCGTGGTGCGGGCCGGTGCTGAAATCTTAGTGGCTGGCAACGCGGTGTTCGGAAAAGGCAGTCCAAAAGATAACGTTCAAACTCTATTGAAGACAGCGGTAGAAGCTACCCTGCAGAAGGTGTAGTTGCCGCATACAATTAAGGTCTGAGCGGGCGAAAAGCCCAATTTAAGGATCCCCCGAGGTCGGTACATGGTGGTTGGCAAACTAAATATTTCGGTACTCATGCTTCTGCTGCTCGTAACGGTCGCTTGCAGCAACAAGAAGGTTCAGAATCCGCTCGCAGATGTCGGCTCTAAACAGCCTGATAAGGTCCTGTTCGACCGCTCCATGGACGCCATGAAGCACAACAAGTTCGATGTCGCCCGCCTGACCTTGCAGACCCTGATCAACGCCTATCCCGATTCGGAATATGTGGCGCGCGCCAAACTCGCGGTCGGTGATTCCTGGTACGCAGAAGGGGGCACGGCATCATTGGCGCAGGCTGAAGCCGAGTACCGCGACTTCATTACTTTCTTTCCCAACATGCCGGAGGCCGCCGAAGCCCAGCTCAAGATTGCGAACATCCATTTTTCGCAGATGGAGAAGCCCGATCGCGATTTCACCCATGCGGTTCGCGCCGAAGACGAATACCGCCAGATCATTCTTCAGTATCCCGACAGTAAGTTGGTCCCGGTTGCCAAGGAAAAGCTGCGCGAAGTGCAGGAGGTGTTGGCGGAACGTGAGTTTCGCGTTGGCCGCTTCTACTACCTCCGAGGTTCATGGGCAGCTGCTATCGCGCGTTTGAAGGGAGTCAGCGACCGATATCCGTTGTACAGCGGCGCTGACGAAGCGCTGTATATGCTCGGTCAATCTTACGAGGGTGAGATCGAGATGATCCGCGCCGGCAAGTTCAATGAAACTGTAAAAGGCAAGCTGATCCGGCAATTCTCTGATGACGCCGCGCAGGCCTATGACAAGATCATCACCCGGTATCCTCTTATGGAGCGAGCCGATGCTGCCGGCAAACGGCTGGAAGCACTCCATCGGCCAGTACCCAAACCCACGCCCGACGCCATCGCTCGCAACAAGGCGGAAGAAGCCAGTCGTCGCGAAACTGGGATGGTAGGTCGCGTATGGGGGAACTTCAGCCGCCACCCAGATACCTCGCTGGCCTCCAGGGTGGGAGACCCAGCTTTGGTTGACCCGAAACCGACCAGCGCCACTGAAATTGCCCAGGAAGCTACCCGCGCTCTGACTCTCGCGCCGGCACAAGCGGGAGGCAACAACAACGTCTCTATAGAGAAGATTGGAAACGGTGCGTCGCCTGCGGAAAATCAGGCCATTCCGCACTCCGGCGACAACCCGGGAAATGGTGAGGCGAATACCTCGGTTGGCGGCACGCCAGACGCGAATTCCGGCGCTGCCTCGGGAAATGGCGCTGGTGCAGCAGCCGGCTCCTCAGCTCCGAATGCCGCACCCAATGCTGCCGCCCCCGCTGATCCGAACGCCATTCCGGAGCTGGCGCCCAATGTCCCCCAAGAGAGCACTCCCCAGGAAACTCCTCAGCTGGCCGCACCGGTTACGAATCCGCCCCAAGGCACGGCCGCCAGCCCGGCCGTCCCCAACCAGGTGAACGACGCAGCACAGCCGCAGTCCACAGGGACGGAAGGAAATGCGTCCGCCGCTGGCAATTCGAACCAGCCTCAAGACGACAAGAATGTCTCTTCCAGCCGCAAGAAAAGGAAAAAGCACAAACTGCTGGTTTTCTAATGCGATGGCCGGGCCGGGGAGAGTAAGGCCGTCCTCCCAGGCCTGAAATCCATTTTGGTACCGCTTCGGGTGCCTGTCCTTCGGTGTTACTTTGGTTTCGTGTTTTCATTGACTTAGGGAATTCAACACAGTAAGTTCACCAGAGCAACCGATCCAAATTCCAAAGGAAACTACCAGCCGGTGAAGATACTACTGGCCGACGACAGTGTGACTGCCCAGCAGATGGGCAAGAAGATCCTCAGCGAAGCGGGCCACGAGGTGATCGCGGTCAGCAACGGCGCTGCCGCCTTGAAAAAGGTGACAGAGATTCGCCCTGATCTCGTCATTCTCGACATCTACATGCCCGGCTACAGCGGCCTGGAAGTGTGCCAGCGCATGAAGGAAATGCGCGACCTCGCTCATGTCCCAGTGCTATTGACGGTGGGCAAGCTGGAGCCTTTCCGCAAAGAAGACGCCAAGAAGGTCCGTGCTGAAGCCCTCATTATCAAGCCCTTTGAAGCCAGCGAGCTGACCGCCGCCATTGAGAAGATTAGTAAAGACGCGCCGCCAAGCGAGCCGGTCCACGCTCCCAAGCCCAAGAAGACCGAAAAAGCGAAGCCCGCAAAAGTGGAGCGCAATTGGGATGCGGAAGCCGCGGAACAAGAAGCGGCGGAACAGGCCGGCATCCTGAAATCGGAGATGTGGAAACAAGCCGAGCCCCGGCCGCCAGTTTCCGAGTTTGAGGTTGTGGCTACACCCAATTTTGAGGACGAGACAGCGACTCCGGAACCCGTGAGTAGCGCGGTCGCCCAAGAAGCTGAAACCAACGACGCGGTAACCGAAAGCGCGAAGAGCGCGAGCTCAATAGCGGATAGCGCTCCGCCCAAAGCCGCTGCCGCCGCTGCTGGGGCGGGTTTTGAAGCTGACTACGGAGGCTATGGTGATCCGGAAACCGAGTCGCCGTCGCATCCCAGCATGTCGGCATCGGTCGAAGGTCACACACAAGAGGCCAGCCCGTTGCCTTCATTTTCTGTAGGCGATTCGTCAGAATTTGAAGATGAAGCGGCACCTAAGTCATCGTTGTCGGAGCGAGAGCCGGAACCAGCGCCGCTAGAACCGTGGCGCGCCGAAACTCCGGAGGTTGCGATTATTGATGACCGGGCTGACGCCGACTCGAGTTCCGCGCCGCCGGCGGTTGATCCCGCATTTGATCCGGATCGGACGCGCTGGGCCAGCGAGTATGCCACGCGCTTCATTGACCTGCCTTCGCCGAACCATTCAGAGACCAAGTCCCAGGACGAAGACAGTGCCGCTTCGAACAGCCGTGAGCGGGAAAACGAGCAGCCGCAATTGGAGTCGGGTTCTTTAGGCTCGGTAGCCGAGCGCTTCGTCGAAGAGTTTGCCGCGAAAGAGTCCGCAGCCAAAAACGCCGCCGGTGCGAATAAAAGCCGGGAAATTGCTCCTGCCGAAGACGCGGATTCCTGGACGGCAGAAGACGTCGAAGTAGCCGCTGACGAAGCCAAGATTTCACTTGTCCAGGAGATGCAGCAGAAGCCAGCCTCCCACCAGGAAGCGGGGCGCGCGACCGCAGAGGACGAAACGTCTTCCATTCCGCAATCCCTGCACACGCCATTTTCTGTTTCCGGTTCTGTTTCCAGTTCTGCCTCCGAAGACACGGCCGAGCCGAGCGGGATCACTGACCCGTGGGCAAACCCGGCATCGGAAACCGGGCCCGTCGGCTCGCCGCAGAAGCTCGACGCGTCGCGCGAATTGGGCAGCGGAGACGCGGCTGACCAAGGCCCGTCCTCTTCTAACAGTTCGCCATTTTCCGCATGGCCGTGGGGAACATCTCATGCAGACCCGCACGCGGCTTCTCACGAAGACAAAGCGTCCAAGTCCGCGCATGAAGATGACGCCATCGGCAAGCGGGACTTCAGTGTTGAGGCAGAGTTGCCGTCACCCATCTCGATGATGGAGTCCGCGGCTGAAAAAGTTCGTAAGGCCACCGACGACGCGGTGCAAGCCTCGGAGAACGAACTGCGCGGGGCATCAATCAAAGACAGCGACCTCCCGCCCGCGGTCGGCACCGGCGCCATCGAAGACATGGTCAATCGGGTCTTCGAGCAGTTGAAGCCGAAACTGGTTGCCGAAATTACCCGCGGCCTCTCCGCCGACCACAAGAACAAGAAATAATCCAGCCGCCGAATTCAAAACTCAAAATCTATCGAGAATTGTAATTCTCGCGGAATGCCTGCCTTGTTGGGTGTGTTGAAAGTTGCCAGCGGCGAGCCATTGGGGCCAAAGAACGGGTTGATTGCGGTGACGTTTGTGTGGTTCAGCAGGTTGAATGACTCCGCAACCAGGTCCAGCTTGCCACGTTCACCTACTTTAAAGAATTTTAGAATGCGCATGTCGAATTGCACCTGAGTCGAACTAGCCAGAGAGTTCCTGCCGAAACCGAGAGGCCGCGAAGATAATGGGAACGCCTCGCCGCGATTGGCATCGAAGCCGGTCAGCGGGTTTATGGGCCTGCCACTGCCTAGGGAAAAGATGGGAGCGGCTTCAATGTTGCCGAAGATTTTCCCGATTAAGCCGGATGATTTTTTGCCGTCCTCTTCATCTCCGATAGGAAGGTCAAAGGTGCCACTGAATACAAAGCGATGTCTTTGGTCATTTGCGGAGAGCGCGCGCTCGGTGCGGATTGAGTATGGATTCTGCGGCTGCTCATCAAAGTCTGAAGCGTCATCAGTGGCTTTAGACAAGGTATAGCTGGCAGAAAATTCGAGCTCGTTGGCAAGGCGCCGGTTCAGAGACAGAGACAAGCCGCGGTAAGACGAAGTTGCGCGGTTCTCCCACTGATAAATGCTGTCGAATGCAGGCGATAGCCGTGTGAGAGGGAATACAGGCGTTCCAAGCTGTTGGGGAAAAGGGGTTGTGATTCCCAGGGAAGAGGCATTGCTGGCGGTGAGCAAGACAGGCGGCAGAAGATTAACGTTGCGGGTGCGGGAGAGTTTTACGCCATGCGCAAAGAGAAACGTTGTGCTCAGTGTGAGATTCTTGGTCAACAAACGCTCCGCTCCCAAAGTGGCGATTTCGCTATAGGAAGTCCGCAAATTCGGGTCTGCGGTAAAGATGGATGGAAGAATAGAGGCGAGTGGCGCACTCGCGCTGCCTCCAAGTTGCGACTGAAAAATCTGGACTGCTGCCGGCCCATCCGCCACCTGCTCGAACCCCTGGGCGCCACTCTTTTCAAGCACGTGGCCCACAGCAACTAAAAGATAACGGTCATAGAAAATTCCGAATCCTGAGCGAAGCACCCAATTGGGCGATGGGCTATATGCCAGGCCAATGCGGGGTGCAAAGTTATTCCTATCGCGATTAAATGGTCTCGGCAGGGGCTCGTAGTCGTAGCGCAAGCCTGCGTCAACGGTGAAATGGTCTCCTGATGTCCAATGATCTTCAAAAAATCCTGCGAACTTGGGCGTGGTGAAGTGAGTAGTCGGATTTCCAAAAGCTTGACGGTACTCATTGGGCTGGCCGCTCATGAATGAATCTAGCGTGGGGAAGATGTAGAGCGCCCCGTCGTAAGCGGAAACATGTTCATGGATCCAATCTGCGTCTGCCCCGAAAGTGATCAGGTGGCGATGTTTCTGCACCGACGCAACATCAAGCAGCTCGTAGTGGTTTTCGCGCCGCCAGTTGTTTCCGTTGTATGCGCGGCCAAAATCGATGAGACCCGCAATGCTGATTTCAGGCCCGATTTGGTCGGCAGTTCTCAGCACGGCTCTTCGGGTGCCCACCTGAAATCGGACACTGTTCAGCGCCGTATTAGTGAGCACGGAACTGAGAGAGCCAGTCGCTCCATGGTCCTCAATGAAGGTGCTGCCCCTGCCGCTGGGATCAACCAGCCCCCCCGTATTGAATGCGTCTCCCACTTGACGGTTGTTGGTGAGTGCATATTTCAGAAATAGTGAGTGCTTGGTCCCGATCTGGTGGTCCAACCGACCGGAGGCTTCTGTTTCTGCGCGTTCCACACCAAAAGTCGCGGGATTGATTGCGCGGGTCGCAATCCTGCGAAATGACGCAGCCGCGAGTGCTTGGTTGATAGTGTTTGCGACCGCGGGCGAGATGAACGAGCTGTCGTCACCGCGAGAACCTTCCTGCTCGCCCGCGACATAATAAAACGTGCGGCTTGGGACGATGGGGCCACCGGCGGAGAGCCCTGCGCGGAATCGCTTCAGATCGGGAGCTTGCGGTTCATTGGTCAATGGCTCTCCAGCATTGAGCGCACCATTTTGAATAAAAAGAAACGCATCTCCATGAAGGGTGTTCACGCCGCTTTTGGTGACCACGTTTATTGAGCCGCCCGCGCCGCCTCCTGATTCGGCGGAAATACCGTTATGTACCACCTGAAATTCGCGGACTGTCTCAGGCGACAATTCGGTGCGAGCGGAACCTGCAAACTCATCGTTGTTTTCAACACCATCAATGTAAAGGCTGTTGCTGCGCGAGCGAAGACCTGCGAAGGTAAAGCCGCTGTCGGCAAGCGAAGTCTTCCCTCCTAACCCGGCCTGAGTGTTTGATGGACTTAGTTGAGGAGCCAACAAAACGAAATCAAGATAATTCCGAGTCATTACAGGCGATTCCTCGATCCTCGCAGAACCAATGCTTGTCGTGACCGCGGTCTCGGTCGGATCAATGGGCGAGGGTGCTTCCGAAACCGTCACCTGCTGCTGTACGGTCGCCGGGGCAAGCTGCACTGTTACTGGAACTATGTTGCCGACGGAGACCACAATCCCGCTATTCACGTAAGGAGAAAAACCGGTAAATTCCACGCGAAGCTCATACGTACCGACCGGAAGTTCGAAAGCGCGAAATGAGCCTTCGGCCCCGGAGTAGAGTCCGCGAGTCTGCCCGGTTTCTTGGTTGCGAAGGTTGATCTTCGCATCTGGAATCGCACCTCCGCTCTGATCAACCACAACTCCTTGGATAGCACCCGATACGCGGGAGGTCTGAGCGAGGGCACAGCATGAACCCACTACCAGACAAATCACCACGCACGAGCCTGTTGCAAAAAGCCACCTACTTCTGGAACAAGGCAAGGGACACCCCTGGAAGACAGAGTTGATCAATACCGTGAAGCTCTGGCGTGAAGGGGTGCGATCAGATGCGGAGAATTGGGGGAGGGGGCTGCTCCACTGCGAAGATGAGAATCGGCGCCCTACGGATAGCACCTGATGGCGAGAATGATAAGTACGTTTTGACGGACAAAGCGCAGATTATCAACCGCACAACATGAGGCAATGTAAGAACGGCGCCTGCGAGTACTGCCACCATAACTGCGCCATAATCCACATCTCCACCAGTCTGGACCGTATTGTCCCAATGGTCGAAAATCTCTGAAACGTGACCGGCGAGAGAAATTGCCAGAACCAGCGCAGCGCCGTATTGGATGATGTACTTTCGCACTTAGTAAAACGCTCCAGCAATTCGGCTATGGATACTAGCATAGGAGGAAGAAGGCGAGTGCTCCCCCGACGCTAGCGCGCGTTATCGATTGAGTTCAAGCTACTTTCCGCCTGAGAATGATGTGAACGGGATCGTCCCCCGGTCGCGACTCTAAATTGAGCCGATCACCCATTGGCTGCGTTGCAGATAACTCATTTCTATGCCGCCATGGTCTCGCCGCCGGTGAGTGCCAGCACTTCTCCAGTTATGTAGCTGGAATCGGCCTCCGAAGCAAAGAAAACAAAGGCCGGCGCAATCTCCTCGGGCTGTGCTGGCCTCTCCATGGGTGTTTTCTTCCCGTGCTCCGCTACCTGTTCCGCTGGCTTGTCGGCAACGTTTAACGGTGTCCAAACCGGGCCCGGAGCCACACAGTTGACGCGGATTCCGCGGTCCACCAAATTCTGCGCCAATGATTTGGTAAAGGCGTGTATCGCACCCTTGGTAGACGCGTAGTCAAGTAATTGCTTGTTACCTTGCAAACCCGCAATGGATCCGCAGTTCACAATTACGCTGCCGGATTTTAAATGCTTAAGGGCAGCCTTCGCCATGTAGAAATAGCCATAAATGTTAGTGCGGAACGTTTTGTCCCATTGCTCTTCGGTAATCTCCTCGAGGTCCTCCTGGTGTGTCTGAAACGCAGCGTTGTTCACCAGAATGTCGAGCTTCCCGAATTCCTCGACTACGTTTTCGACGGCTTGGCGACAGAACTCCGGATCGGTGACATCACCCGGTATCAATAGTGCGCGCCTACCCTCACCTTCAACGGCGCGCTGCGTCTCCTCCGCGTCTGGCTGTTCTTGAGGCAGATAAACAATGCCGACATCCGCTCCCTCCCGGGCGTAGAGCACAGCCACGCCGCGTCCAATTCCAGAATCACCGCCGGTGATAAGTGCAACTTTGTCCTTGAGCTTATCGGCGGCTTTATACAAAGGTGCTTTGTACTCGGGGCGAGGTTTCATTTTCGACTCAATCCCCGGCCGTTGCTGGTGCTGCTTCGGAAATGGTGGGTGTGGTTCTTCCTTGTGGCGCGCACGAGACTCTGCTGCGGGAAATTGGTGTACCTTTGCCTTCGCGCCCTGACTCTTCTCAGTCGATTGTCGCTTTACCCGGGAAGAAGATGACTTGCTTGCCATGTCGTGCTCCTGATAGAAAATCAAATTCGGTGTCTTCGCTACCTTGATTACGCCAACGCCGCCGCGGCGCCTGGATCTCCTGCTCCGCCACTTGGCGACTGCTGGTTGAACTCTTGAGCCGCATCCTGCCCTAGCTTTGTCAAAAAGGACCTGGTCAGCGCGGTTTCGCTATTCTTTCCCAAGTGACGGGTCGAAGCATCGCCCGGTTCCGGCAACACGCGATTGACTAATCCCAGGAGATCTGCGGTTAAACCTGGAGCTACACCATGGGCTAATGCGAGCGCCTTGGCCTGCGGCGTAAGAATCACTTCGGCTTGCCCCCGCCGTACCGCGGCCACGATCCTGCGCGCAGCTCGGCGCGCATCCATCGAAACCAGAGGCAACGTCGCTCCCATACTGAACCAGGTGTACTCCTGTTGGTTGTTCCCTTTGAAATAGGCGTTTATGTGCGAACCGGTGCGCATCAGGCCAGGCACAACTGTAGTCACTTTCACTGCTGATTTCGCCAGCTCGGCGCGCAATCCCTCTGAAAAGCCGACGGCAGCAAATTTCGCACTGCAATAAGGCAGCAAGTGCGGAATGCTTACCTTTCCGCCAATCGAGGTGATATTCGCAATGCGCCCTTGTCCTCGTCGTTTCATCTGCGGCAGCACCGCCAAGGTCGGGTACACCGTTCCCCAGAACATCACATCCATAGCTTCCTGAAAATCGGTGATGGTCTGGGATTCCAGCGGGCCCACCGTAATCACACCCGCATTGTTTACGAGAATGTCTATGGACCCGAAACGAGCGGTCGCCTGAGCCACCATTGATTGGACTTCTTCCTGAACGGTGACGTCACAGGTTATCGCGAAGACCTGCGCTCCCTGAGAAACGAGACTTGACTCGGCACGCTGCAGCTCAGCCCGGTCACGCGCGCAGATCACCAGCCGGACACCCTGCCGCGCGAACTCGTGTGCGAGTACCAGGCCCAAGCCCCGGGAACCGCCGGTGATGAGGACGGTCTTGTCGTGCAAGGACTCACCCATGCGCAAGCGCCGGTAGAGTCCGTAGCCCGCGAAGCCAAGGCCCGCACCGGCAAGGATGGTTGATCCCGCCACCCCCAGAGCGCCGAGACCCAAGACCGCTTTCCAACCCACGGGTACCTCCCGAGCAACTCGATACTGCTTTTTGATGAACGAGATTCTCGCAGAGTGGCCTTCGCAGAAGGGTCTGGTGGGATGTGGGGCTACTCGGGGCAGAACAGGCCAAGCACTGGGGCTAATTTATTCGACTCGGGAACACGGCTTGAGCGGCTCGGGCAAAACTCGGGATCAGGCCTTCTCGCGCAGGCTCCGAACCATGACAATGTTTGCGTCAATCGCGCGTTCTCGCAGGGGGATGATTTCACGGTACTCTGGCGAGTCATACCACTGCTGCGCCTGTTCGATAGAGGGAAATTGCACGATCACCGTGCGCACATACGGCCATGTGCCCGCCTTGGTGGCATGCTCCGGTTCAATTGCCACCCAGTATCCGCCGTGCTTTTGCAGCATCGGACGTACCTTCTCCGCATATTCATCAAAACTTTTATGATCGAGGATTTTCTTGATTGTGACTACCACGTACGCCATAGGCTCCCGTCTGTGATGCGTCCTCGTGATCCTCTTTAACGGGGTTGTCACTGAGCGAGTGGCGACCAAACCAAAGAGCCACCAGCGTGAGAATCTTGGGTGTGTCAAGTATACAATCGCGACTGCTTAACAGCCTTGTCCAATATTCCTGACGTGCTTGGCAACAGGCACCGCTCCGTGTACTTTAACCAGACAGGAGGGAAGATGGCTTGGATCAAAACCATTCCCATCAGCGAAGCCAGCCAGGATTTGCTGGATGCTATGAAGAAGGCCCACGAGCTTTATCCGGCCGAGTACCTCGTTCCGGTCCATCCCAGTGTGGAAGGAGGCCCTGCCGAAATCGTAGCTTCCCACACCTTATTGCCGCAGGCCCTGTACCACGCCTTTGCCACCTTCGGGGTGCTGATGTCGCCCGATCTTCCTCTGACTCGACGGCAGCACGAGATGATCACTACCGTGGTGTCAGTTACGAACCGGTGCGTTTATTGAATTGAGTCTCACGCAGAGTTTCTGCGTCGGGTCACGTTGGATGAATCGCTGGTGCGGGCGCTTGAGTCGGACTACACCACCGCCCCCATTACAACTCAAGAATTGGCCATGCTGGATTACGTGGTCAAGCTCACGAAGGATGCGACGCGGGTTAGCCCCGATGACCATGCGAAACTGAGAAAAGCTGGGTTTGATGACAAGGCTATCCTGCAGATTACATTGATCGCGTCCTGGTTCAATTACATCAACCGCGTTGCAGATGCGTTAGGAGTCGGCCGGGAACCCGCGCTTCAGGGGGCTGGAGCTCAGGCGCCTGCCAGGCAAGCGAGCGGACCGAAAAAATAAATCAAACAGTAAGAAGGGTGGAGGGGAAATGAAGCCAAGAGTCATGGTAGTGGGGTTAGCTATTCTGGTGAGCAGTGCGGGTTGGGCCCGCGCCGCGAGTTATCAAACAACTGCTACTGACCAGGAGAAAGCCGCGAGTTCCAATAACAGCGCGGAAGCGCAGGCAAAAAATTCAAGCACGGCTGCCAATTCCAGCGACGTGAAAACCGTTGACGGTATTATGGCGGCGGTTTATGACGTAATCTCCGGGCCGCCCGGCCCGCGCAACTGGGACCGATTCCACACTCTTTTCCTACCCCAGGCAACGCTCGCCACGGTCGAAGCCAAGCCCGGGGCAGCGCCGGAATTAATGGTAGTCAGCCCCGATGGTTACATCAAGCTTGCTCAGCCCTACTTCGACAAGGAAGGTTTTTTCGAGAACGAGATCGGGCGTCGCAGCGAAGCCTATGGCGCGGTGACGCACGTGTGGAGCACTTACGCCTCGCGGCACACCAAAGATGGAAAGCCTTTCGAGCGCGGCATCAACAGTTTTCAGTTGGTCAACGATGGCACTCGCTGGTGGGTGTTGAGCATTCTGTGGGACTCCGAGCGTAAAGGAAATATGATTCCCGGTAAATATTTGAAAACGGTTCGGGACAAGTAGAGGTTAAGAGGCTGACTGTGATCTACAGAGGATTTCCGGACTGTGCCTGAACCAGCTCTTGCAAGCGGGCTTTGTTTTCGGGGCCCAGGTCGATAAATTCAATCCCCATTCCCATGGTCGGGTGGACAACTCGCACCAATCCGGGGAAGCGCATGGGCTGCCCATTAACCTGGAATCGCAACTCCAGGCGCGTGCCGGCGGGTTCGGGGGTGATAGTCTCGACATAGCATCCACTTACACTTATGTCGCTGATCACCCCTCGCAAAGGAGCGCCGCTACCATTTTGGGACAACTCGACTTCGCACCGAAAGACAAAGCGAGGTAGAGGCCGACGATCCATTCTGATGAATTGAACCATGACGTGCGATCTAACTCAAACGTTACCAAAGTGACTGCCGTTCCGGGTTATATCGTCTTTTGTATATTTTTGGCGCTCACCGCTGCCATGGATAGCGAAAGCATCTTGACGAAGTCCCCGCCCCCTGCGGATGCCAAGCTGGCATACGGAACTGACCCATATCAGTTCGGAGAGATGCGGCTGCCTGGCGGCAAGGGGCGACATCCTGTACTCACCTTTATTCATGGTGGCTTCTGGCGCGCCAAGTATGACCTGAAGCACGCTGGCCATCTTTGCGCAGCACTTGCCAAATCCGGCATTGCCACCTGGAACCTGGAATACCGTCGAGTGGGCAATTTTGGGGGTGGCTGGCCGGGAACCTTTGAGGACATCCTCCAGGGCTACCGTTTCTTGTCCCAATTGGCTGCGCGATACTCGTTGGATATGAACCGCTCGTTAATTGCGGGACACTCCGCAGGCGGGCAACTGGCGCTCTGTTTGGCGGCGCACCAGCGCTTGGCGGTCGCTGTCATCTCATTGGCCGGTGTCGTCGATCTCCAGCAGGCGTGGGATTTGCATTTGAGCCACGATGCCGTCGCCGAATTTTTGGGCGGTTCCCCGCAGCGGGTCCCAAAACGCTACGAAGAGGCATCTCCGATCCAGCTCCCACTGGGCCAGACGCCTCAATGGTTGATTCATGGCGCAGATGATGACACCGTTCCGCCCGTCATGAGCCGGCATTACGTGGAAGTGAAGCGCAAGCGCGGCGAGCAGGCGAACCTGCTGCAAATTGAGCACGCAGGGCACTTTGACCTTATTGACCCGGAATCCAATGCATGGAAGCAGGTGCAGGAAACCACCCTCCAGCTAATCCAAAGGTCGGGTCGGAGGCACCCCCTTTCCGGGATGCCCGCCAAACCGTGACCTCGGTAACCTCGAAGGGTCCTTCTTCTGCAGCCACTGGCGCGGGTTAGCAACTCAGCCGTGTTGTTCGGTGTCTAACGTTTGTAGATGGTTTCGGCGGTCCCCGGGACCCATATGTCAGCAACGGATGTTTCGGCCACGGAGTTCAGGCCCACGGAAGTTCGCAAGCTGAGCGCCAACGAAGTGACGGCTCACGCCCTCGCGTACGGATCAATCAAAAAACGTAACAACGCTATGTCGGCGATGCTCTCTGGCATTTTGCCGGCGATCGTTCTCGCCCACTACTTTCCCACCAGCTGGCAAAGATGTGTTATCGGG
This sequence comes from Terriglobales bacterium, assembly GCA_035651655.1. Classification (NCBI taxonomy): domain Bacteria; kingdom Pseudomonadati; phylum Acidobacteriota; class Terriglobia; order Terriglobales; species Terriglobales bacterium. The sequence goes on along the minus strand of DASRFG010000024.1, from coordinate 15,953 downwards.
GTGATTGTCGGATTGCTTTGGTCGAACGCCTTTGAGTACGTCTATCACCGCTGGCTGCTTCACTGTCCCACGACCTTGTTTGGCAAAGGACATCTCTTACATCACAGCAGCGTTGGAACTCCGGAAGAAGCTGAACATGCGACCTTTGGTGAGTCGCCGGTGTACGTAATGGCGCTCTTCGTGGTGAACGGTGTGCCGGCGGTCCTCGGTGAATACTTTCTGCATACCGGACTTGTGCCGGGACTCTTCCTCGGCTGGGCTATTTACATGATCGCAGTAGAGGAAATTCACTGGCGTTTTCATCTGGGCGGGTGGCTTCCTTTGGGCCTGCGCGAAGCGCGCATTTATCATCTGGCGCACCACGATATTCCTGACGGACGTTACAACGTATTTTTCCCGCTGTTCGATTTCCTGACGGGAAATATGACGCCGCCGATGGACCAAATCCAGTTACCTGCCTACGCCCTGAATTCCACCGAGGGCCGTAGGCAAGACCTAGGCTTGGCGACGTGGGTGCGCGAGACAGCCTGCATCACATGGGCGCTGATCCTGCTATTGGATTACCGTTTTCTCACCGGCAGCAAATAAGACTAAAGACCGCTCCTGGCGAAAATTCAAAACTCATTCCGTATAATGGCTGGACAATTACGGCGGTACGAACAGCTGCCGCAATTTCAACATTCATCTGGTCGTCGGCATTCCGTACTGGCGAAGCACAAAGCACAACAGCAACCGCAGTTTATGAAATCACCTGTATGAGAAAGCAAAACTGCCGCTGTACTGGTCTCTCCGCGGTTGTTCTCGCACTGAATGCGCTCTTTGTTGTCGCGACCGCCGGCGTGCTGCTCGGACAAACTACGACCAGTTCCACGGCTGACTTGCGATCGGGAGAGAAGATTTTCAAGTCCGGGTGCGTTGCATGTCATGGTCCGGACGGCACAGGGATGGCCAAGGCCATTGCCGGATTTGAACCGCCGCGCACCTTCCCCGATTTCACCCAATGCGACCAGACCACTCCGGAACCGGACACCGCCTGGAAGGCGGTGATAACTCACGGTGGGCCTACCCGCGGGTTTTCACAGATCATGCCATCTTTCGGCGAAGCTCTGACCTCTGAGCAGATGGACGATGTAATTAAGTACCTGCGCGCTTTCTGCCGCAATCCTCATTGGCCGCGAGGCGAATTGAATCTCCCGCGAGCCTTGGTGACAGAGAAGGCCTTTCCAGAGAAAGAAGAGGTGATCTCAACCGCGGTCAATGCGCATGGCGCTCCCGGCGTGATGACCCACATCGTCCATGAGCAGCGCTTTGGGATCAAGAATCAGCTTGAGGTTGATGTTCCGATCACTTTTGAAGACCAGAACCACACCTGGTACGGCGGGGTCGGCGATACCACTATCGGTCTGAAGCGGGTCATGTTTTCGACCACGGGATCGATTTTAAGTTTATTTGGCGGGGTGCTGGTGCCGACCGGCAGCAGAGCACGAGGCTTCGGAACGGGAACCACGACTTTCGAGACCTTCGCCGCTTTCGACCACCTTTTTAGCACGAATACTTTCATACAAACGCAATTCGGCGCTGAGTTGCCGCGTCACACTCAAATCGCACCTCAATCCGTATTTTTCAACAGCGCATTGGGCCAGAGCTTCGCAGCCGATCACGGGTTGGGTCGATTATGGTCGCCCATGGTGGAGTTCGTCGCCGCCCGAGATCTTGTGGACAAGGCAAAGACGGATTGGGATACGGTTCCTCAACTGCAAGTCACCATCAGTAAGAGACAGCATATTAAGGCCGATCTTGGCCTTCGAGTGCCCGTGAACAACACCGCCGGACGATCGACCCAAGTCATGTTCTACATTTTGTGGGATTGGCAGGACGGAAGGCTGAACGAAGGATGGTAATGCGACCACACGCCTGGCGTTTGATTCTCGCTCTGGGACTGCTCAGCTCGCCTTTGGTCTCGACGAGCTGGGGACAACAGAAAGAGTTGAAGCCAGAGTTTCACACCTCGGATCGCTGCCTGGCCTGTCATAACGGCCTGACAACTCCGTCAGGCAAAGACGTCTCAATTGGGTTCGATTGGCGGGCCAGTATCATGGCGAATTCCGCGCGTGATCCTTATTGGCAAGCGAGTGTTCGACGCGAAGACATCGACCACCCAGAATCAAAAGCTGCAATCGAGGATGGTTGCGCGGACTGCCACATGCCAATCGCCCGGTATCAGGCAAAATTGCAAGGTCGTTTGGGTGAAGTGTTCGCGCACCTGCCTTTTAATAGTGATCCCGAGAAGAACGCTGCGGCCAAAGACGGCGTTACCTGTTCGCTTTGCCACCAGATCGGAAAGGAAAAACTAGGCACAAGAGAAAGTTTCAATGGGGGATTCGTGATTGATGGTCCCATCTCTAAAGATAACCATCCGGAGTACGGGCCTTACGTGATTCAAAATGGGCAGGCGCACATCATGCAAACCTCCACCGGAGGCTTTCGCCCGACTAACGATGCCCATATTCAGGATTCGGCGCTTTGCGCCACTTGCCACACGCTTTACACGAAATCTTTGGCACCGGGCGGCAAACAGATCGCATTGTTCCCGGAACAGATGCCGTACCTGGAGTGGTTGCACAGCGACTATCCTCGCAAGAACAGCTGCCAGTCGTGCCACATGCCTGAAGTCCACGGAGTCGCGCCCATCTCAGCTGTGTTGGGCGAGCTTCGGCCTAATGTTCGGGAGCACACATTCGTGGGGGCAAACTTCTTCATGCTGAAGGTGCTGAACCTCTATCGAAATGACCTCAGCGTGGATGCGCTTCCCGTGGAGTTAGCTGCGGCAGTGGACAGGACGACTGCGTTTTTGCAATCGCAATCTGCCAAGGTGACGATTCGCAACATTGAGCAAAGTGCCGATCGTCTGCAAGTGGACGTATTCGTACAAAATTTGACCGGCCACAAACTCCCTACTGCCTATCCGTCGCGTCGCGCCTGGCTCCATTTGGTGGTTCAGGACCACAACGGACGTAAGGTGTTTGAATCTGGAGCTTTGAATCCCGACGGCTCCATACAAGGCAATGACAACGATAACGATCCGCTGCGTTTTGAACCACACTACAGAGAAATCAAGAGTACTGACGAAGTACAAATTTACGAACCCATTCTTAAAGACCAAGATGGGCATGTGACCACGGGACTGGTTAACGCAGTGGGATATATAAAGGATAACCGTCTGCTGCCGTTCGGTTTCCAGAAGCAGACCGCCGACCAAGACATCGCTGTGGTGGGAGATGCTGCGGAGGATCCTAACTTTACCGAAGCGGGAGATCTGGTGCGGTATTCCGTATCAGTCGGCGATGCGCCAGGACCGTTTCATGTGGATGCGGAGCTGTGGTATCAGCCAATAGGTTTTCGCTGGGCCCACAACCTCGCGCCCTATCAAGCTATGGAAACTCGACGGTTTGTGACCTACTACGATTCCATTCCCACGGGAACAGCCATTATTTTGGCGAAGTCGTCGGCGAGCCGGTGACCTATTTGATGGCTGCCGCCCAATAAGGTTTGAGAACGGGCACGAGGGCGGATTCCCCGCGTCCCGGCGCCCGTCGGAGCCCCCTGCTGGCGCTACGCCAAGTCGAAAAGCAGGAACTCAGAAGTATCAGCTTCACCCCTGACCTCGACGTTGGGTTCGCCCTCAATTGAAGCCCCGTCGCCGGCTTTTAGGGTCGTGCCGTTGAGCGTGATCTCGCCCTCAACCACCTGGATCCACGCACCCCGGGATTTCTCAAGCGGGTGGCGTACGGTGTTTCCTTTCTGCAGCAAGCTGGCATAGAGTTCCGCATCCTGGTGAATGGTTACGGACCCATCCCGCCCTTCAGGCGAAGCGATCAGGCGCAAGGTGTTGCGCTTTTCTTCTGCCGGAAATGTTTTCTGTTCATAACTGGGCTCTATTCCGTTCTCCTCCGGCAGGATCCAGATCTGGAGTAGGTGAACCGGTTCTGTGCGAGAGTGGTTGAACTCGCTGTGCAGGACGCCGCTGCCGGCGCTCATACGCTGCACTTCGCCAGGTCGAATGCTGGAACCTGTACCCATGGTGTCCTTGTGGGCAAGCTCGCCCTGCAGCACATAGGTGATGATTTCCATGTCACGATGTGGGTGCATGCCAAAGCCTTTGCCCGGTGAGACCCAATCTTCATTAATCACGCGCAGGCTGCGGAAACCCATGTGCTTGCGGTCATGATAATCAGCAAATGAAAAGGTGAAATGTGAATCCAGCCAGCCATGATTGGCGTGGCCGCGTTCGTCGGCAGGACGGATGGTGGTCATAGGCGCTCTCCTTCACTGCTTTAGATGCTTTAACGTTAAAATAGTTTCAAGCGGGTATGATGCCTAGGGCCAGCCGCTTACCTTACTGCCGAGCTGGCGCTCGGCCGCACAGGCGAGGGCGCCTGTGCCCACGTGGCTCCGGTGACTGCCAATCCGAGCTTGCGGCAGAGCTCGCCCAGTCTCTCTTGCTCTTGAGCGCTGAGGTGGCCGAGCAGTTGGACAATCCGCCGGGCGTGTTGTGGAAAGGCACGATCCATGATGCGCTTGCCCTTGTCGGAAATGGCCACGCTGACATAGCGGCGATCCTGAGCGCCCCGTTCTCTGATGACCAGACCGCGTTTTTCCAGATTGCGCACCACCATGGTAAGGTTGCCGCCGGTTTTCAGGATCTTGCGGGCCAAATCCGAAAGGCACAACGGCCCCACGTGGTAGAGCGCTTCGAGAACGGCGAACTGGCTGGGCGTTAAATTGTGGCCGGCCAGGGTGCGCACTGCCGCGGCATGCACGCTCTCGCTGGCGCGCAGCAATTTCACGTAGGTGTCGAGCGCCCTCGATTCTGCCGAGGTCCTCGTACCCTTCTTCACGCGACTGCTCATGATGCTTCAATATTAAAGCGTCGCGATGACCTGATGCCAGTCCCCGAATAAATCGGCTACTTTCCGTATACCAGTAGCACGAAGCTTCCGGGAATGACGCTGGGACGAGGATGCGGATTATCTGCAGTGGCGGGGGCTGCGGGGCCGCGCTTTGCAGTCACCAGAAATACGTTGTGGGTCTTCTCATCCAGCGCCATGGTGCGAGCGCCTTTTTCGGTCTTAACGTTATCCAGCACTTTGTATTGGTCCGGCGAGTCCTCATGAATGACGGTGAGTGTGGCATCCTCGCCGTTGGAGCTGAACACGAGAGCAGTGGCGGGATCGAAGCCGTTTGCATCCACCCCTTCCCCAATGGGCAGAGTCGTGATTACCTTGCCGGTATCAGCATTGGTGACCGCCATCATCTTGTTATCGCAGCCAGAAAAAATGCGCCGGTGCTCGCGATCCATGGCCAGCCCGGAAGGTTCCTGGCAGGGCTTCAGGTTGTAAGTCGCCTGGACCTTGTTTTGGCGCGAATCAATTTTAGCGAGCGCGCTCGTATCTTCGAGATTTACGAAAATGTTACCTTTGCCGTCGGCCGCGGCGAATTCCGGCTTTGCGCCCAGGGGGATGGTTGCAATAACTGTGCCCTTCGAAGGATCAACCACCGTGGCATCCTTGCTCCTGCCGTTGAAACTGAAAACGTGCCCAGAAGCGGGATCGAAGATGATGGCGTCCGGGTTCTGACCGACGCTGACTTTCTGGATGAGCTTGAGAGTCTTGAGATCGAAGATGCTGACTGTGTTTTCGCGTCCGTTGCTGGTGAAGCCGCGACCCAATGACGGCACGACAGCAATACCGTGCACGCCGGGGGTATCCGGAATGTCGCCGACTACGGAGTAATTGTCGGCATCCACCACCTGCACGTGAGTTCCGTGGGAAATGTAAATGCGTCGGGCATCGGCATCTGCAGTGAGGTAATCCCACCCGCCTTCTCCTCCAATGGTGACTTTCTTCAGCAGGTGGTAGCCGCTGCCGGAATCGGCGGCGAAGAGTGGACTGACGAAGAGAGCACACGTGAACAGTGCAGCAAAAAATTGCTTGCGCATTTTGCCTCCTAAGAACGGCGAGAAATTAGAACACAGCGGGGTGGTATGTGCACATAAGCGATCACTGAGCACAAGCCATTTAAGTGGCCAGCCACTCATGGTGAGCTTGCCTTGGATGGGAGTTACTGGTTCTGAATCAAACGCACGGGCAGAAGGCTGGCGCCGCCACCAACAACAGGAGTCGCGCCGACCGCACTCGAACCGGCTATGTTAAGTATGGTGGCTTTAATTCCATCAACACCCCCGCCGCCACCATGTCCTCCGCCGCCGCCTTCGCTCCCACCGCCCCCGCCTTCACCTTCATCCCCGGCGTAGCTTTGGATGAAAAGCTGCATGAACCCTAGGATAGTGCACTGGCCACCGAGGCAAGAGCTGTAGAGCGGGACTGAAACTATAGATGAACTGGTAGTAACCCGGTTGGTGGTGGTGATGACACCAGCCTGGACGAGCGGATTGGAGCTACCAGGAGTGACTAAAAATGGAGGTCCATTGATGTCATCCTGCCCGGGAGAGTTGATGAGATCATTGAGCCCGGCTTGCGTGCCGCGAGCGTTGTCCGGCAGCTTGCTCATCTGGTCGCCGGACTGGTGCTGAGCAGGGTTGCAGGTTTCAATGTTGGGCTGATATTGCGCTGGGTCTTCAGCCGGCGCCAATTTGATCTTTCTATAATTTGATGCATCGCCACCTGCGTACCAGGTAAAGCTTGTTCCGATGAGGGCTGCATCGGCGATTGTCCCGCCGGCCGTAAGGATAGGTTTGCCATCGGGGGTGCTGTTTGGAAAGATCCAAGGCTTCAGGCAGGCAGAGGAAAATTGGGCCGAGGAACCTGAGGGATTGAATGCCTCGGCTGTAGCCTTGGCGACGATATTGCTGGAAGAGCCAGAGCTCCCTAAGAAGCGTTGCAAGGCACCGGCAAGAAAAGTCGGTACGGCACGGCGGATGGTCACTTGAACTTGGGGATTTCTAGTGTCGTCGGTAATAACCACATCCGTATCCGCAATATTCGCGAGCTGACCAAACACTTCGTTGGCATCACCCACAGCTTTCGCCTGCGTCCTGGCTTGCGGTTTAAAGCCGTCACAGGTGGCGTCATTGCTGCAACCAGCGTCAACGAAGACCTTGGCGCCAGCAAGAGCCGCAGCATCGGCAGCGCGTTGTGCTTCGGTGCGAGCCACATACAGAGTAGCCACATCGATGGCCAGAGCGCCCATCCCCAATAGTATGACCAGGGCAAATGCTGCCAGGAGGAGGGTTGATCCACGTTCTTTGGATGGCGCTTGCGGAAATCTGTAAGGTTTCATTTCGTCTCTCTACACGTCTCTCTACACTTGGTTGTTCATTACCGAATGCGTGGTGAGTGTAAACAGACCGGGTAAGTTCGCTCCGGGAGCAATCAATTGGATGGCCTTATGGATCATGTAAAACCGGGCCGGAAAAGAGATTGTGACACGGCTCATGATGACAGCGGCGCCATTGGCGGATACCGCGGGACTTCCCCGATAAGCCCTTTCTATGGTGATGACCAAATTGTCGGGACAACTCCCGGTGAAGGTCCAGGTCCAAAATCCGGGATGAGTTTCGCTGAGAGTGCAGGCGCTGTCTATGACCTTGGCCTGCTTCAGGTAATTCAGGACCGCATTAGCCACGGCGTTAACCGAAGGTGGCGCCGCTGATGACAAATCCAACGTGCTTTGACGGACGGCGAGACGCGCTCCGTCGCGCGCGGCATTGGCGAGCTTGTCGCGCAATGTGAAAGCCCCGCCCAGATCGAAAGCTGCCACCGTGAAAACCAAAAACACCGGCAATACCATGGCGAATTCCACGATCTGTGATCCGCGCTCTTTGCTGCGGGCTGAACGCAGCTTCGGTGGATGAGTATCGCCGCTGCGCCTGAGGGTGGTTTTCGTGGATTGTTGTTCTTTCACTTATTGTTCCTGTGCCATCTGCACGCTGGTCTTCAGTGTGACCGCCGGCAGGTTCAATACCGAGCTGACATTGGTATTCATGGAAAATGAAAATGGCGTCGCATAACCGAAGCTCACCAACACCCCGCATTGTTGCGGATCTGAACTGGGAGACGAAGAGTTGAGCTTTATGTTGCGACACAATCTGATGTTATGGTCCAACATGCTGCAGTCCAAGGTTGCGCTGCAAGAGATAGCACTGGGCGCGTAAACCTGTAGTGCGTCCAAATCAATGTGAGAAGCTTGCAAAGCAGTGGTGACCGCATCCACAACTTTTGACGGATCCGAGGCGTTCCCACACGAGCCACACGTGGGCGCCAATGCCGTACGCGCGCCTTCGCGCGCAGCGCGAGTAATGGTTTCGTAAGCGTTGAACGCTTGTCCGAACCAGATGATCGCCAGGATCAACCCGACAAACAGCGGGAGAACGAAAGCAAATTCCAGTAACTCGGCGCCCGCCTCGTTGCTGCGGGCCTTACGTAGAGGGGAGACCATTGCACCTACCAGCAACTCTCGAGTCTGAAATTCTACCCAACCAGCGAGGAATGGGGAAGCGAAAAGTGCGGCCAGCGCGGGTTTGGGCGCGAACGGCGCGACCGAGCATGATTTTGCACATCTGATGCAAGTTGTTTCCAGACAATAATTTGTCCCTGAATTGCGAGATATGGGCCCCGAGCTTGATCGCAGCTTCCGCAAATCATTGCATCATCAACATGAGTGACCATTACCGCGAGATTGGGCGGCAGAGGGGCTTTCCAACAGATAAATTCCGAAGACGGAGCCGGTATACACCAAACGGCATATAATGGCGAAACTCGAGTGGTTTTGCCGTAGGGATCGGTCGTATGTCCAGCCCAGAACCGAATCTAGACTTCCACAAGCCCGCCTCATCTCCGTGGGAGCGCAAAGTCCCGCATCGCGTGCTGCGTCTATACGTGAGCAGCTTGCGCAATTATCCGAGCTGGAAAAAATTGTGCCAGCCCTACCTGCATCCGGATGTTTTGCAAGCGGTCGAGATCAGCTACAACGCGACGCGAGTCAAGACCAAATCCGCCGAGTACATTTTCAGCTTCACGCAGCGGTCCACGATCATAGATGAGATCAATGAAGCCATTGAAACCGGCCAACTTGAAGTGCGCTGCAATAACACGCTGGTGTTTAAAATTGGCGCCTCCTGCAGCCGTTTGGCAAGCGGCGGGCGGAGGTGGTCACCCCGCAGCATTGAGAGCTTCATCGAAGGCCCGTGGGTGGATGAGTTGTTAGAACTCGCAATTAAGGTCCGGCTGCATGAGCGGCAACAACAGCGGTTGGAACGAAGACAACAAGAGACCCGAATTCACGAAGTGTCCACTCTGCGGAGCAAGCTGGGTTCGCAATGTGCGGTAGAGTCTCCACGAACGCCCTCCGAAAAAGCGATTGACCGGCCAAGACGCGGTTTACTGGCGCGTCTTCTCAGAAGAGGTAACGAAGAGAAAGTCAGCTAAGAGCAGGGCGGACAAGAATGTCCGCTCTCCACGGCTTTAGAAGCAGTGTAGCGCCAGGTCGGCGGTGGCGCGACTGTTCAATTCGGCAAGTCCGCGCTGAAAGTTTTCCCGCGAGATTTCAGGCATGTGTTTGAAGCGAATTCCGGCACGGCCGGCGCCATCCGTCCATGCGGTCTCCCCTTGAGCATCAACGATGACGCGCTCGCTTCCCGGGAGCTGAAAGCGCACGCGCACAGTTGAACTGAGGGGCGTGGGGTGTCCCAAGCGTACTCCCAACCCCTCTTTGCTGACATTCGTAGTGTCGGCTTCAAGTACACGGCGGTCGGCGCAACTGATGAAGGCTGGAGTGCAAATATGATGGCGGAAATAACGCAGGTGCTCCCGGGCCATGGATAGAGAAGCAATTCTCAGCGAGGCCCGAAGATAACTGACTGAAATAGGTTTGTTGAACAGGATACTGACTCCCATCTCCTGCGCCCACCGCTCGCTGGCTGAACTGTCCACCAGAGCAATGATGGGCGTCACAGCATTTGATCGCGACGCGCGAATTCCACTGACCACGGCCTTGGCCGCGACTCCACTTGCGAAGTCAACCAGGAAGCCATCGAAGTGCCGGCTCATGGCAACTTGCACGGCCCGCTCCTCCTCGGTACAGGTTTCCGCGGTTACACCCAGGAACTCGAGCACTGGCCTGAGGGCCTGGAAGGCTTGTGAATCCCGGGAATGGATAAGGGCATGTAAGTGCTTCATTGAGTACGACTATAAACCTGTGCGGTTACCAGCAAACATCACCGAGGTGTGGTGGCCAGAGGGACATGTCCCTTGAAAGGCTTGCCGGGAGCGGGATTCCTCGGTCGCGAGCGCACAACTTGAATCGTTTCAAGGAGCTGCATGGTTCCCGCCAAATTGGAACTTCAGTGTCGAACTGGGGCCGCAAGCTCATAATTGTGGATGGCGCCCCCGATTCCTGCTGCGATGTGCGCGATGGATATCAGGCGTTCCAGGCGATGATGTCCGCTGCGATGCAGGCAGTAGGAAACCCCAACCGAAGCTGCGGCGGCTGCCACCTCGATGCTGAGAAAGAGTGGTTTATTGTCCACGATCGAGTTATTGAGTAGAAGCTCTTTCCGGCCGCGCGTGCGAAATTGCAAGGTGGAAGCGTAGTCCAAACCACGGGCTGCCGCGACTCCGGAGACCAGCAAAATATTCGTTTCGTCCCAAAATTCTTTGTGCGTGCCGGGCCGCTTGACCGGCGTTTGTGCGTTAACTCGTAATTGCGGCGGAGTTTCCCGCGAAAACGCTGCAGGCGTCACGGAAGCAGTTTGCTCTTGCGCCGCTATATTGAGAGGCGACGCAAGAAATGCTGCCAACAAGAGCGCGGCGGCTATCGTAAGGGAATAAGTTTTCGGCCTTACCATCTGCGGGAGATCATACCGGTCAGACTAGCATTACGCCGGTTCGATGAGTCGTCACGAAATTACGGAAAAAGAAATGGCCCGCGCTTTTGGGAAGCGCGGGCCGGACATTTCATTAATGATGGTTACCGGAAGAGTGTGAAGCTCCGCCTCCTGAAGGGTGCCCTCCCCCCGACTGGCGTCCACCACCACCGCCGCCACCGCTGCTGTGTCCACCTGAGGGACCGCCACCGCCCTGGTATCCGCCTCCCGAAGAATAGCCGCCTTGCGGCCGGCTATAACCGCCACTTGAGCTGCCCGAGTAGCTACCCCGGCCATATCCTCCCCGCCCGTAGTCACCTTGTCCCGAGGATGAGCGCGGCGTCACCACCGGCTGTCGGAGGTCGAGTGGCGGACGCCCGCCGCCGTTCGAGGAAGGTGATCGCCAGGAATTATTGTTGGAAGGCGAAGACGATCCTCCTGACTCTGATCGCGGCGTGAAACGCTGCCAGCCGGATCCTTCCGACGGCGCGCTCCTCGGAGGTTGGGCCACGCGAGAACCTGAACCGCGGTTGCCAAACTCCTGTGGCTGGGCGCCGCGCGACTCGCCGCCAGATGCTGACTGAGATGAAGGCGTGAAGCGATGCCACCCATTGCTGTTTCCGCCGGATGTCTGGCCGATTCCGCGCGCCGCAGGTGCACTTTCAACGCGATCACCGGTCCGGTTCCAAGCCCCGCTGCCCGAGGGCCTCATGGTGGAAGGCGCGGCCGACTCCCCGGATTGACCGGCGGTTGAGCCGTTAGGGCGCGAGAAGCTGTGCCATGCCGGGCCGCGAGATCCCGAAGCTTCGGAGGGTTGGTTGTTACTAGAACCGCGAGGAACGGCTCCGTTGTTTAGCGGACGATTGATTTGTGGAGCGGCTCCCCTGCCCATACTTCCGCCGCTGCCCTCACCGAAGCTGCGCCAGCCGGGCCGCGCTTCAGACTGAGTGGGGCCTTGGCCTTGAGAAGTTCTCGACGCGGGAGAGCGATCCATTGTTCCGGGCGCGCCCCGCTGAGGGCTTGACGGTCCCAGTGGTTTGTCCACGCCATTGCGAGAGCCAGATGGACCCATCGGCCTGAACCCACCGGACCGCGTTCCCTCTGGAGGCGAACCTCGATCAGTGGCAGGTGAACGACCCGCAGACACGTTGGGATGCCGTCCCGATGGCATCGGCTGAGTGCGAGGTGACTGCGCGATCATCTTCTGCACCTGCGCTGCCTGCTGGTTGAAAGGACGCGAGCTAGTTGTCGGTTGCCGTGTTCCGAAGAAGCGCTGGTTCCCGCCGCGTACTGCATTGGCCGGAGGATTCACGTTCCGATCTACAGGTCGCAGACTCGCGCGGGTTGGCACTATGGGGACGCGACCAGTAAGAACGCCTCCCTGACGGAACTCGCCCGAGTCAATTCCCTGCTGACCGCGAGGAACTGCTCCTCTTCCAAAGTGCTCAGTCGGCATCGTCGAGACTCCGCGCAACAGGCGCGGATTATTCATGGCCGTATGAAGGTTGGAGATTCCGCGTGCGCCGCGGAAGAGCGGCTGAACTCCGTTCACATTGCGAACGTTGGTGATGTTCGTAATGTTGGTAATGTTGGTGACGTTGACGACGTTTACGTGGCGGCCATACCAGGGGTAGAAGCCATCCCCAGGCCCAATAGGCAACCAGCCGATGTGGCCGAAGCCAAAGCCGAATCCGAAGCCACCGTGGTGGAAGCCGAAGAACGATACGTAAGCCGGCGCCCACAGCGGATAGTAGGCCGGGTACAGCCGTACCGGGCCCGGCCACCAGCACCATGAGCCGCTATAGAGAAACCACCGGCCATAGTGGTACGGCGCCCAACCCCACGGCTCGTAGGAAACCCATGTCCATCCATAATAAGGTTCCCAAACCCAACGACCATCGCGATATGGAGCCCAATCGGGGCCCTGAGCCGGAATCCAGACACTGCCATAGTCAGGAACGCTCTGCCAGTGCCCGTAGACGTCCAGGTCTTCGGAACCGGTGTAATAGCGATCGGTGTGGCGCCAGCTCTCAGCGCGCGCGATAAGGTGATCGCGGTCACTGTTCCAGCTATCAAAGTCGTCTTTGCGAGGGGCATCAACCGTCTGATACTGAGGATTGGTAGTGCCCTGTACAGTGATCATTTGCCCACTGGGTACGCGAGTGCTGCCCTGAGGAGTTGTGATCTCTGCTTCGCCGTCGCGGACAATGACTTCCGTTTCGGTTTCGGAATTAACCTCAATGCGATATCTACCATCACGCACCGGGTGCACGGCGATGTTCGGAGTGTCCACCTCGGCGTCGGCCTCGCTGCCCCGCAGCACGCTGTAATTAGCCAGGCCCATCCCTACTTGCACTTGAATGCGCGTGCGGGTGAGGTCGGCGATTTTGACGGTGGAGTTTTCGCCGAGCCGGACCACATTCGCGTAATCGAGCTGGATCTCAGCGCGGGAGCGGACGCCGGTTGCGATCTGGTCGCCGGCAACTACCGGCGTGTTCAGCGTGGCAGCTACCCAATCCTTGGAATCACCGCGCTGCAAGGTGACGTCCCCATGAATCAGGCTCACCCGAGCAACACCCGGTTGCAGGCGCACCGGATCACCCGCAAAGGCAGTTCCCGTTATCACTAACAAAATGCCTGCCAGTATTCCCAAGTAGCTTTTCACGGCCCACCTCCCGCTGAATTGGTCCAGTCGAGATGCCATAATCCGCCCTCAGTAATGCACCGGATGTGCCAAATAGACGAAGTTGTAAGTGCCGTGTTTTTAGCGAGATGAAAATCTAGGCCGCTGGCCGGAGTGGTGGTTTTCAAGCGGCGGTGGTGGATTTCAACCACCGGGGTTCGACCCTAATCTTTTTCTGGGGGATCGGAAACGCCCATTTGCGACAAGCGATAGCGTAGAGCATTACGCGAGAGCCCTAGCACGCGTGCCGCCTGGCTCTTGTTGCCATTGGCGCGGCGAAGAGCTTCGCGGATGATCTCCTGCTCCCATTGCTCGAGGGTCACCCCTTCGGGGAGGGTCGGTGCGGCCCCTACCTTCGACACGGGCAAATCAAGATGAATGTCGTCGCTGTCGAGGATTGGGCCTGTCGCCAGGGTGACGGCGCGTTGAATTACATTTTCCAACTCCCGAATGTTACCGGGCCAATGGAAATCCATCAGCATCTTCACAGCGGCGGGAGTGACGGTTTTCACCGGCGCCTTCGCGTCTCGGGCGAAACGTTGCAGGAAGCTATTTATCAGTGCCGGGATGTCTTCTTTGTGTTCGCGCAGCGGCGGAATATCAATGGCAACAACATTCAGGCGATAGTAAAGATCTTCGCGGAAAGTACCTTCCTCGAGTGCGGCGCGCAGGTCACGGTTGGTAGCTGCCACCAGGCGGACATCCACCTTTAGAGTTTTAGTTCCGCCCAAACGCTCGAACTCACGCTCCTGAAGAACCCGTAACAGCTTTACCTGTATGGCGGGTGGAACGTCGCCGATTTCGTCGAGGAAAAGAGTTCCCTTGTCGGCCAGTTCGAATTTTCCGGGCTTGCTCGTGGTCGCGCCGGAGAACGCGCCTTTCTCGTATCCGAAAAGTTCGCTCTCGAGCAGATTTTCCGGAATGGCAGTGCTGTTGATCTTGATGAAGGGTCCGGCGCTGCGATGCGAGTGCTCGTGAATAGCACGCGCAATCAGGTCCTTGCCAACCCCGCTTTCGCCGCCCACCAGGACCGTGGTGGTGGTGGGAGCAACCCTCTCCACTAACCCGAGAACCGCCTGCATCCGGTCACTCTGCGCGATGATATTTTTGTACTCGTAGCGGCGGCCGAGCGCCTCCCGCAGGGAACGGTTTTCTTCGCGCAGTTTGTGGGAATCCAATTCCTTGCGAATGACCAGAACCATTTCATCCAGCGAGAAAGGCTTAAGAACGTAGTCGCTGGCGCCAATCTTCATGGCCTCAACTGCAGACTCCACGGAGCCATAGGCGGTCATCACCACAACCGGGAGCGCGGCGTTCACCCGCTTCACTTGCTGCAGGAATTCGAGACCGCTCATGCCGGGAAGCCGAAAGTCGGTGACGACCAGGTCAATTTTTTCGCTGTTCAAGAGCTTCAGTCCGGTCTCGGCGTCCGCCGCGACGTGGGTGGTGAAGCCTTCCTGGCCGAGATTCAGCTCAAGCAGCCGCCGCATCTTGGCTTCGTCTTCAACGATCAGTATTGATGCCATGGATATCAACTCGCCGCCTTGGGCAGAAACACGCGGAACTTAGCTCCTTCCCCGGGTCCACTCTTGAGCTGAATGGAGCCGCGATGGTCGTCCACAATTTTAGCGACGATGGAAAGACCAAGACCAACGCCACTCTTCTTCGAAGTGACAAAGGGATTGAAAATTTGTTCGCGCAGTTCCGTGGGAATGCCGGGGCCAGAGTCCTCGATCTCCACGGTCACCCCGGCCTGGCTATTGGTCTCGTCGGGCGCAATTGAGACTTTAATTTTTCCTCCAGCACAGTTCATCGCCTCGTACGAATTGCAGATAAGGTTCACGAAAACCTGCTCACATAGCTGCTCGTCGGCCTGTACCTGGGGCAGGGCATCCGCGTAGTGGCGTTCGACGGAGATTTTCGAGTCAGGAAACTGCGCATGAACGGACTCAAGGGCGTGCTCCACCAGCGTACGAACTTCAACCGGGCGCAGATCAAGTTGTGAGGGGCGCGCAAAATCCAGAAAGCGGGCGACGAGCGCGTTCAGCCGATTGACTTCTGAAGAAATGTAACCCGCGAGCTCGCTTTCAAGGGGCTGTGAGACCTGCAGTTTTTTGGTCAGCATTTCAGCGGAGCCCTTGATAACCCCGAGCGGATTGCGGATTTCGTGCGCCAGTCCGGCAGAAAGCTGGCCGAGAGCGGCCAGCCTCTCCGCCCGCCGGGCATCAGCCTGGGCTTGCTGGAGCTGCCGATTGGCTTCCGTAAGGATGGCGGAGAGCGCCTGATAGCGCTCAACCTGTTTGCGGTTCTCCATCACAAAGCGGTTCACCAGAAGCGCGGCGAAGAAAAAGAACAGAATCCGGATCGCCAATTCTGAAATCCCGCTGG